>NZ_JBHJRC010000145.1:0-20097 GCF_042261735.1 Kitasatospora sp. NPDC056327
GCGCCGGACCGACCGGGTCCGGCGCCCCCTCGGCGTCCGTGCGGGGAGGGCTACTCCTCCTCGCCGCCGTCCTGGCTCTCCCGGGCGGCCGGCGGCTCCGGCTCGGCCGGGCGCTCCGCGGTGGCGTGCCCGGCGACCGGCTTCTCCCCGGTCGGCCCGACGTTCTCCCGCCGCCGCAGGTAGCGCTCGAACTCGCGGGCGATCGCGTCGCCCGAGGCCTCCGGCAGCTCCGCGGTGTCCTGCGCCTCCTCCAGCTGCTGGACGTACTCGGCCACCTCGCTGTCCTCGGCGGCCAGCTGGTCCACGCCCAGCTGCCAGGCGCGGGCGTCCTCGCCCAGCTCGCCCGGCGGGATGCGCAGGTCCAGCAGGTCCTCCAGCTTGTTGATCAGCGCGAGCGTGGCCTTGGGGTTCGGCGGCTGCGCGACGTAGTGCGGCACCGCCGCCCAGAGGGTCACCGTCGGCACCCCGGCGTGCGTGCAGGCCTCCTGCAGCACCCCGACGATCCCGGTCGGGCCCTCGTAGCGGCTCTCCTCCAGCTCCAGCCGGCGGGCCAGCTCCGGGTCGGAGGTGACACCGCTGACCGGCACCGGGCGGCTGTGCGGGGTGTCGCCGAGCAGCGCGCCCAGGATCACCACCAGCTCGACGCCCAGCTCGTGCGCGAAGCCGAGCAGCTCGTTGCAGAACGAGCGCCAGCGCATGCTCGGCTCGATGCCGCGCACCAGGACGACGTCACGGGTCTTCGGCTCGGTCACCCGGATCACCGAGAGCCGGGTGGTCGGCCAGGTGATCCGCCGCACGCCGCCGTCCAGCCACACCGTCGGCCGGTTGACCTGGAAGTCGTAGTAGTCCTCCGCGTCGAGCGCGGCGAACACCTTGCCGCCCCAGGTCTCGTCCAGATGCGCCAGGGCCGCCGAGGCGGCGTCGCCCGCGTCGTTCCACCCCTCGAAGGCGCAGACCATCACCGGGTCGATCAACTCGGGAACATCTTCCAGCTCGATCACCCAGCGTCTCCCTCCGGTCGGCCGCCGCCGCCCCACCCGGTACTGCCCGGGTGCCGGCGGGCCGGATGCCGACGGTCGAACCTCTCGTCACCCATGGAACGCCTCGCTCCATGGTTCCCTACCTGCCCAGCCTACGGGCTTTGAAGCCCCGTTCCGCCGGGCCACCGGGACAGTGTGGGGGACCCGACGGCCACGATCCACCCGTTATCCGGACGCGCCCGGCCGGGGCCCGCCGCCGCCCGGCCGGGCCCGGCCCGAGGGGCGTCAGCGCACCCAGTCGCGGCGGTAGTCGGCCCAGTTCTGCTCGGTGGCGGCGAAGTCCACGTACAGCCCGACGCCGAAGTTGCGGCGCTGCGGGTCCTGGCGGCCCAGGCCGAGCCGGATGCCCCGGATCCCGGCGGTCACCGTCTCCGCCCGCCCCCAGTGGCCCCACCGGTCGTCCCAGTAGAACGGCAGGCCCATCAGCAGGTCGACGTCCTCGGGGGTGGCCTCCAGGGCGAGTGCGGTCTGGTAGGCGTTGTAGCCGCCGTACAGCGACTCGGTCGGCATGTTGGAGTCGTAGGTCATCACCGCGACCTGGTCGACCCGCCGGGCGGTGGCGGCGAAGTACTCCTGGTCCCACCACTTGCCGTGGCCGGTGAGCGCGATCCCCAGGTCGTGCTGGTGGGGCAGCGGGTCGATCTGCGGGACGGCGACCGACAGCACGGCGCCGCGCCCGGCGGCGACCGGGCGGACCCGGTCGAGGAGGGCGAGCCAGCCCTTCGATCCCGGCCGGATCGGCTCCATGTCGAAGTGCACGCCGTCGAAGCCGAGGTCCAGCACCTGCCCGGCGGAGGCGGTGACCCGCTCGCGGGTGGCGGCGTCCTCCAGGTCGAGGCCGTCCTTCTCCGGCTTCACCTCGTCGCCGAGCCAGCTCTGCACCCGGATCCCGGGCAGCGCCCGGTGGGCGGCCGCGGTGAACCAGCGTGCGCGGGGGTGGACGGCGGGCGGCAGCGTGCCGTCGTGCTCCAGCGGGCCGGTGTGCACGTAGAGGTCGCGGACGCCGGTGCCGGCCAGCCGCCGGGCGAGCTCTTCGATGTCGGCGTCCCCCTTGCGGCCGTCGACCCAGGCGTGGCCGAGCCAGACGGCGTCGCGGCCCCGGGTGCGGGCCTCGGGGGAGGGGTCGCCGGCGTACTGCAGGCGCAGCGCGAGCGCCGCCGAGCCGATCGGGACGATCACCACGGCGAGCAGGGCCAGGGCCGCCACCAGGGCCTTCCGCCACCGGGACCAGCCGCGCCAGCGGCCCCGCAGGGCGCCGGCCCGGGCCGCCGCGGCCGCCCCCGCCCGGCGCGCCCGGTCCCGAAAACCTGTCCGGAATGCGGTCATCGGGCCGCTCCCCCCTGAAAGCCGAGGGCTCAGGATACGGAACTGGTGGTCACGGGCGGGCGGCGGCCCGATACCCTGGCCACGTGCGTCCCCGATCCAGCGGGTTCGCAAAGCCGACAGCCGTCGCACCCAGGGAGAAGCCCCATGGCCACTGCAGCCGCCCCGTCCGTCACCCAGCAGAGCCGCGCCGACGCTCTGCGTGAGGCCCTCGCCACCCGTGTGGTGGTCGCCGACGGGGCGATGGGCACCATGCTCCAGGCCCAGGACCCGACGTTGGAGGACTTCCAGAACCTGGAGGGCTGCAACGAGGTCCTGAACCTGACCAGGCCCGACATCGTCCGTTCCGTCCACGACGCGTACTTCGCGGTCGGCGTGGACTGCGTGGAGACCAACACCTTCGGCGCCAACCACTCGGCGCTGGGCGAGTACGACATCGCCGAGCGCGTCTTCGAGCTCTCCGAGGCCGGTGCCCGGCTGGCCCGCGAGGCCGCCGACGCGCACACCGCCGGGGACGGCCGGGTCCGGTGGGTGCTCGGCTCGATCGGCCCCGGCACCAAGCTGCCGACCCTGGGCCACGCCCCGTACGAGATCCTGCGCGAGGGCTTCCGGCAGAACGCGGCCGGCCTGATCGCCGGCGGCGCGGACGCCCTGCTGGTGGAGACCAGCCAGGACCTGCTGCAGACCAAGGCGGCGGTCCTGGGCTCCAAGCAGGCGCTGGCCGAGGCGGGCGTCGACCTGCCGGTGCTGGTCCAGGTGACCGTGGAGACCACCGGCACCATGCTGCTCGGCTCGGAGATCGGCGCCGCGCTGACCGCGCTGGAGCCGCTGGGCGTCGACTACATCGGCCTGAACTGCGCCACCGGCCCGGCCGAGATGAGCGAGCACCTGCGCTACCTGGCGAAGAACGCGCGGATCGGCCTGTCCTGCATGCCGAACGCCGGTCTGCCGGTGCTGGGCAAGGACGGTGCGCACTACCCGCTGTCGCCCGCCGAGCTGGCCGACGCGCACGACGTCTTCACCCGCGAGTACGGGCTGTCCCTGGTCGGCGGCTGCTGCGGCACCACGCCCGAGCACCTGCGCCAGGTGGTCGAGCGGGTGCAGGGCCGCCCGGTGGCCCCGCGCGAGCCGCGCCCCGAGCCGGCCGCCTCCTCCCTCTACCAGTCCGTGCCGTTCCGCCAGGACACCTCGTACCTGGCGATCGGCGAGCGCACCAACGCCAACGGCTCCAAGAAGTTCCGCGAGTCGATGCTGGCCGGCGACTGGCAGGCCTGCGTGGAGATCGCCCGCGACCAGATCCGCGACGGCTCCCACCTGCTGGACCTCTGCGTGGACTACGTCGGCCGCGACGGCGTCGCCGACATGAAGGAGGTCGCCGGCCGGCTGGCCACCGCCTCCACCCTGCCGATCGTGCTGGACTCCACCGAGCCGGAGGTGCTGCGGGCCGGTCTGGAGGCGCTCGGCGGCCGCGCGGTGCTCAACTCGGTCAACTACGAGGACGGCAACGCCCCGGAGTCGCGGTTCGGCCGGATCGCCTCGCTGGCCCGCGAGCACGGTGCCGGCCTGATCGCCCTCACCATCGACGAGGAGGGCCAGGCCCGCACCGCGGACACGAAGGTGGCGATCGCCGAGCGGCTGATCACCGAACTCACCGCGGACTACGGCATCGACGAGGGCTCGATCCTGGTCGACTGCCTGACCTTCACCCTGGCCACCGGCCAGGAGGAGTCCCGCCGGGACGGCATCGAGACCATCGGGGCGATCCGCGAGCTGAAGCGGCGCCGCCCGGCGGTGCAGACCACGCTGGGCCTGTCCAACATCTCCTTCGGCCTGAACCCGGCCGCCCGGGTGGTGCTCAACTCGGTCTTCCTGCACGAGTGCGTGGAGGCCGGCCTGGACTCCGCGATCGTGCACGCCTCCAAGATCCTGCCGATCGCCCGGATCCCGGAGGAGCAGCGGGAGGCCGCGCTCGACCTGGTGTACGACCGCCGCCGGGACGGCTACGACCCGCTGCAGCGGCTGCTGGAGCTGTTCGAGGGCGTCTCCTCGGCCTCGGTCAAGGCGTCCAAGGCGCAGGAGCTGGCCGCGCTGCCGCTGGACGAGCGCCTGCAGCGCCGGATCGTCGACGGCGAGCGGAACGGCCTGGAGGCCGACCTGGACGAGGCGCTGACCGCCCGCCCGGCGCTGGAGATCATCAACAACACCCTGCTGGCCGGCATGAAGGTGGTCGGCGAGCTGTTCGGTTCCGGCCAGATGCAGCTGCCGTTCGTGCTCCAGTCCGCCGAGGTGATGAAGACCGCGGTGGCGCACCTGGAACCGCACATGGAGAAGTCCGACAGCGAGGGCAAGGGCACCATCGTGCTCGCCACCGTCAAGGGCGACGTCCACGACATCGGCAAGAACCTGGTCGACATCATCCTGTCCAACAACGGCTACAACGTGGTCAACCTGGGCATCAAGCAGCCGGTCTCGGCGATCCTGGACGCCGCGCAGGAGCACCGGGCGGACGTCATCGGGATGTCCGGCCTGCTGGTCAAGTCCACCGTGATCATGAAGGAGAACCTGGAGGAGCTGAACCAGCGCAAGCTGGCGGCGCAGTTCCCGGTGATCCTCGGCGGCGCCGCGCTGACCCGCGCCTACGTCGAGCAGGACCTGCACGAGATCTACGAGGGCGAGGTCCGCTACGCCCGGGACGCCTTCGAGGGCCTGCGGCTGATGGACGCGCTGATCGCGGTCAAGCGCGGCGTGCCCGGCGCCGTCCTGCCGGAGCTGAAGCAGCGCCGGCACGCCCGGGTGGAGGTCGAGGAGCCGGAGGAGGTCAACCTCGGCCAGATCCGCTCCGACGTGGCGGTGGACAACCGGGTGCCCGAGCCGCCGTTCTGGGGCGACCGGATCGTCAAGGGCGTGCCGTTCGCGGACTACGCCTCCTGGCTGGACGAGGACGCGCTGTTCAAGGGCCAGTGGGGCCTGAAGGCCGCGCGCAACGGCGAGGGCCCGTCCTACGAGGAGCTGGTGGAGACCGAGGGCCGGCCGCGGCTGCGGATGTGGCTGGACCGGCTGCAGACCGAGGGCTGGCTGGAGGCGGCGGTGGTCTACGGCTTCTACCCGGCGAACTCCAAGGGCGACGACCTGATCGTCTTCCACGAGGACGGCACCGAGCGCACCCGCTTCACCTTCCCGCGCCAGCGCCGGGGGCGGCGGCTCTGCCTGGCGGACTTCTTCCGCCCGGAGGAGTCCGGGGTCCGCGACGTGCTCGGTCTGCAGGTGGTCACCATGGGCAACCGGATCTCCGAGGCGGCCAACGAGCTGTTCGCCGAGAACTCCTACCGCGACTACCTGGAGCTGCACGGCCTGTCCGTCCAGCTGGCCGAGGCGCTGGCCGAGTTCTGGCACGCCCGGGTCCGCTTCGAGCTGGGCTTCGGCGACGAGGACCCGCAGGACGTCAAGGACATGTTCGCGCTCAAGTACCGCGGGGCCCGGTTCTCGCTGGGATACGGGGCCTGCCCGGAGCTGGAGGACCGCGCCAAGATCGCCGGGCTGCTGAAGCCCGAGCGGATCGGGGTGGTGCTCTCCGAGGAGTTCCAGCTGCACCCGGAGCAGTCCACCGACGCGATCGTGATCCACCACCCGGAGGCCAAGTACTTCAACGCCCGGTAACACCCGGGTCGCGCAGCGTTCGCCGGATCCGGGCGGTCGGGGCGTATCCTTGATGATCCTGAACGGGCCGGTTCGCTCAAAAGCGGGCCGGCCCGTGCCATCCCCGGGGCCGATCCGGGCACGGACGGAAGGATCCCGCCATGACCACCATCTCCACCGCCACTCAGACCGTGGGCCGCGGCGACGACCGGGGCCTCCAGGCGGTGCTGCTGGACATGGACGGGACCCTGGTCGACACCGAGGACTTCTGGTGGCAGGCCGAGGCCTCGCTCTTCGCCGAGCTGGGCCACGAGCTCACCGCGGAGGACCGCGCGCACGTGGTGGGCGGCCCGATGACCCGGGTCATCGACCACCTGCTGGCGAGCACCGGGGTGGACCTCTCCCCGGCCGACCTCACCGTGCTGATCAACCAGCGCTTCGTCGGCCTGCTGGGCGGCGGGGTGCCGCTGATGCCGGGGGCCGAGCGGCTGCTCAACACGCTGGCCGCGCACGGCGTGCCGGCCGCGCTGGTGTCCGCCTCGCACCGGCACATCATCGACATCGTGCTCCAGTCGCTGGGCGCCGAGCACTTCGCGTTCTCGGTCGCCGGGGACGAGGTGCCGCGCACCAAGCCGCACCCGGACCCGTACCTGGAGGCGGCCCGCCGGCTGGGCGCGGACCCGGCCCGCTGCGTGGTGGTGGAGGACGCGCCGACCGGGGTGCGGGCCGCCGAGGCGGCCGGCTGCCCGGTGATCGCGGTGCCCTCGGTGACGCCGATCGAGCCGGCGCCGGGCCGTCTGGTGCTGCCCTCGCTGGAGCAGGTCGATCTGGAGCTGCTGCGCTCCCTGGTCGCCTCGCGAGTGTGATTGTCGTCTCATTGTACGGCGGTGCTACCGCCCGGTAATCGGGCGGAACCGGCCACTCCCCGGGAGCAACCAGGGAGAAAACGGGCATTGCCTGACAACTCGCGGGACGCACCTGACCAGCGCCCCGTTCCCGTTCCGCAACCGTCACCCGAACTGGTGCCGGGGGCCTCTGTTCGATATGGCACGCTACTCCAGATCGTTCCACCCCCGAGCCCAGGCACCGCCGCTGACGGGCACCCCCGTCGTGCCCGCGGTCGCAGCCGGACCGCACCCAGAAGGACGCGACCCGTGAAGACTTCAGCTGAACGACTGGCCGTGCTCGGCTGCGCCGGAATCGTCGCGGCCGCGGTGGCCGGCTGCGGTTCGGTGACCGACGCCGTCAAGGGGAACGGTGACAAGTCGATCACCATGGGCACCACCTCGGTGACCAACTCCCTCGACCCGGCCTTCGCGTACGACGCCGGTTCCTGGCTCCTGATGCGCAACACCTTCCAGTCGCTGCTGAGCTACCCGGCCGCCTCCAGCGCCCCCACCCCGGACGCCGCGCAGTCCTGCGATTTCACGGCGGGCGACGCCACCCAGTACCGCTGCACGCTGCGGACCGGCCTGAAGTTCTCCAACGGCCACGCGCTCACCGGCGCCGACGTCGTCCACTCGATCCAGCGCGTGCTGAAGATCAACGACCCGAACGGCCCGGCCGGCCTGCTCTCCTCGGTCAAGTCCGTCGAGGCGCCCACCGACACCGAGGTGGTCTTCCACCTCTCCCAGCCCGACGCGACCCTCCCGGCCAAGCTGGCCGGCCCGGCCGGCGCCATCGTCGACCAGGAGGTCTACCCGGCCGACAAGGCGCTGCCCAACGACAAGATGGTCGGCTCCGGCCCCTACAAGGTCGACTCCGTCGAGGCCATGGCCAAGGGCGGCCCGGCCAAGGTCGTGCTGCTGCCGAACGACAAGTACACCGGCGACGCCAAGCTGCGGAACAAGAAGTTCACGCTGCGCTACTTCGACAAGCCGAGCGACCTGAAGGCCGCGCTGGACAACGGCGAGGTCGACCTCGCCGACAACAGCCTGGAGCCGAACACCGCCGCGCAGATCCTCTCCGACCAGCAGGGCGGCAAGACCGACCTGCACGTCGTCGAGGGCGACAGCAACGACACCCGCTACCTGGTCTTCAACACCAGGGACGCGGTCGGCGGCAACGTCGCGGTCCGCCAGGCCGCCGCCCAGCTGGTCGACCGCAAGGCGCTGGCCCGCGACGTCTTCGCCCGTACGGTCCAGCCGCTGTACTCGATGGTCCCGGCCGGCGTCACCGGCCACACCACGGCCTTCTTCGACCGCTACGGCGACCAGGACCCCGCCAAGGCCAAGGCGATCCTCGCCGCCGCCAAGGTGAGCACCCCGGTCAAGCTCACCCTCACCTGGTCCCGCTCGCGCTCCGAGGCGGCCGAGGCCGAGGCCCTGAAGAAGCAGCTGGAGGCCGGCGGCCTGTTCCAGATCACGGTCCAGCACGAGCCCGACTGGGACGCCTACAAGAAGGGCTGGAACGAGGGCAAGTACCAGCTCTACACGATCGGCTGGTTCGCGGACTACCCGGACCCGGACAACTACGTGGCCCCGCTGATCGTCGAGGGCGGCGCCTACCACCACGGCTGGGACGACCCGCAGATCAGCCAGAAGCTGGTGCCCGACACCCTCAAGCAGACCGACCGGGCCACCGCGACCGGCGCCTACACCCAGATCCAGGCCACCGTCGCCGAGAAGGCCCCGCTCATCCCGCTCTTCCAGAACAAGGCCTTCTTCACCTCCCGCTCCAACATCACCGGCGTGGAGTCCACCGTCGACACCACCGGCTTCTTCCGCTTCTGGGAGATCGGCCGGGTCGGCAAGTAGCGGCCCCGCACACCGGAACGGCCCGCCCGCTCCCCGTCCGGCCCTCGGGCCGGGGGAGCGGACGGGCCGTCGGCCGTCCGGCGCCTACAGCGCGCCGGGGCGCACCAGACCGCTCTCGTAGGCGTACACCGCCGCCTGCACCCGGTCGCGCAGCTGCAGCTTGGTCAGCACGTGGCCGACGTGCGTCTTCACCGTCGTCTCGCTGACGAACAGCTCCGCCGCGATCTCCGCGTTCGACAGACCGCGCGCCACCAGCTTCAGCACCTCCAGCTCCCGCTCGGTCAGCGCGTTGAGCGCCTGCGGCGGCGCCTCCTCGCCCGACGGCAGCTTGGTGGCGTACATGTCCAGCAGCCGCCGGGTGATCGACGGGGCCAGCATCGCCGCGCCGTCCGCCACCACCCGGATCGCCTGCACCAGCTCCTCGGCCGGCACGTCCTTCAGCAGGAAGCCGCTCGCGCCCGCCCGCAGCGCCTCCACCACGTACTCGTCCAGGTCGAAGGTGGTCAGCACCAGCACCTTCGCCGGGCCGTCCCGCCCCGGGCCCGCGATCCGGCGGGTCGCCTCCACACCGTCCATCCGCGGCATCCGGATGTCCATCAGGACCACGTCGGGCTGCAGCGCCCGCACCTGGTCCAGCGCCTGCTGGCCGTCACCGGCCTCACCGACCACCACCAGGTCGGACTCGGCCTCCAGGATCATCCGGAAACCGGTGCGCAGCAGCGGCTGGTCGTCGACCAGCAGCACTCGGATCGTCACTGGGACTCCTTGCTCTTCTGATCCCCCGCGGGATCGTCCTCGTCGGGCGTGCGCGCCAGGGGCAGCGGGTAGGGCGGGGGCGTGCCGCCGAACTCCGGGCAGCTGGCCCGGTGGTCGCACCAGTCGCAGAGCCGGTTGCGGGTGGCCGGGAAGTCGCCGGTCGCCACCGCGTGGCCGATCCGCTCCCACAGCGCCAGCAGCTTGCGCTCCACCGCCAGCAGGTCCGCCTCGTCCGGGTCGTAGCTCACCACGTCCCCGCCGCCGCCCAGGTAGACCAGCTGCAGGCGGCGGGGGATCACGCCCTTCCAGCGCCAGACCACCAGCGCGTAGAACTTCATCTGGAACATCGCCTTGCCCTCGAAGTCCCGCGAGGGCGCCCGGCCGGTCTTGTAGTCCACCAGCCGGACCTCACCGGTCGGCGCGACGTCCACCCGGTCGATGTACCCGCGCAGCAGCAGACCCGAGTCCAGGGCCGTCTCCACGTAGAGCTCGCGCTCCACCGGGTGCAGCCGGGTCGGGTCCTCCAGCCGGAACCACTGGGCGACCAGCTTCTCCGCGTCCGACAGCCAGCGGGTCAGCGCCGCGCCGTCCGGGTCCTGCGGGAACAGCCCGGCCAGCTCCGGCCGCTCGCCCAGCAGCCGCTCCCACTGCGGGCGCAGCAGCCCCAGGGCCCGCTCCGGCGTCCGGTCGGCCGCCGGCGAGTCGAACAGCCGCTCAAGCACCGCGTGCACCAGGGTGCCCCGGGTCGCTGCCGGGCTCGGCGGCTCCGGCAGCCGGTCGATCACCCGCAGCCGGTACAACAGCGGGCAGGTGAGGAAGTCGCCCGCGCGCGACGGGGACAGCCCGGTCGGGGCCGCCGCCGCCCGGACGGCCACCGGGCGGTCCGGGGCCGCGGGGGCGGTGCTGGTCTCGGTCTGCTGCATACCCCAGACCCTATTGCCCCCTGCTGTCATCCCGCTGCCACGGTGCTGCCGCAAAGCGCCCGCCACGGGGTATGAAGGCAGGGGAGGGCGAGGGGCGCGCGCCGCACCGCCGTCCTGATCACGTAGCGTGGGCGCACCGGCGCGCGGCGCGCGGCGGGGGAGACGGACGGAAGGGAACACGGTGAGCGACTCCAGGGGGCAGCAGACCTCCGACCAGCCACCGCACGGCGGCGGCACCCGGCCGGGGCCCCCGGCGCCCGACGACCCGGAGCCCCGCGGCGGCATCCTGATGGGCCGCCCCTTCGGCGTGCCGATCTACGTCACACCGTCCTGGTTCGTCATCGCCGCCCTCATCACCTGGGTCTTCGGCGGCCAGCTCGACCGGGTGCTGCCCGAGCTCGGCCGGGCCCGCTACCTGGTCGCGTTCTCGTTCGCCGTCGCCTTCTACGGCTCGGTGCTGATCCACGAGCTCGCCCACACGCTGGTCGCGCTCCGCTACAAGCTCGGCGTGCGCCGCATCCAGCTGCAGTTCTTCGGCGGCGTCTCCGAGATCGAGAAGGAGGCCGAGCGCCCCTGGCGGGAGTTCTGGCTCGCCTTCGTCGGCCCGCTGCTCTCCCTCGTCCTCGGCGGCGTCTTCTACCTCGCCCTCCAGGCCGTCGAGCTGTCCACCGTCCCCGGCGTCCTGCTCACCGGCCTGATGGTCTCCAACCTCGTGGTCGCCGCCTTCAACCTGCTGCCGGGCCTGCCGCTGGACGGCGGACGGATGCTGCGCGCGGTCGTCTGGGCCCTCACCGGCAGGCCGATGGCCGGCACCGTCGCCGCCGCCTGGGCCGGCCGCGCGCTCGCCGTCGCGGTGCTCGTCGGCCTGCCGCTGATCAGCTCCGCCCGCGAGCTCGACCGCAGCCGCACCGACACCCTGGTCGACGCCGTCCTCGCCGCGGTCCTCGCCGCCATCATCTGGAACGGCGCCACCAGCGCGCTGCGCAACGCCCGGCTCAAGGAGGTCCTGCCCGGCCTGCGGCTGCGCGAGCTCGCCCGGCGGGCCGTCGAGGTCACCGCCGACACCCCGCTCGGCGAGGCCATGCGGCGCGCCCAGGAGGCCCGGGCCGGCGCGGTGGTGGTCGTCGACGGCCGGGGCGACGCGATCGCGATCGTCCGCGAGTCCGCGGTGCGCGCCGTCCCCGAGCACCGCCGCCCGTGGGTCGCCGTCGGCCCGCTCGCCCGTGACCTCGAACCCGGACTGCGGCTCTCCGCCGACCTGGCCGGCGAGGACCTGCTGCGCGCCGTGCGGGCCACCCCGGCCGGCGAGTACCTGGTCGTCGAGGAGGACGGCCGGGTCTACGGGGTCGCCGCGCTGACCGACATCGAGCAGCGGCTGACCGCCGCCGTCACCGGCCGCTGAAACGGGCGGCTGGTCAGCCGGACGGCGCGCTTCCCTTAGGATTGTCCGCATGTCCGAACCGACCGGTGCCACCCGCCGACGCGGGCCCTTCCAGGTCGGGGACCAGGTCCAGCTGACCGACCCCAAGGGTCGCCACTACACGTTCACGCTTCAGGCCGGGAACCAGTTCCACACCCACAAGGGTGCGTTCCCGCACGACGAACTGATCGGCGCTCCCGAGGGCACGGTCGTGCGCACCACGGGGAACGTCCCGTACCTCGCGCTGCGCCCCCTGCTCCCCGACTACGTCCTGTCCATGCCGCGCGGCGCCGCCGTGATCTACCCCAAGGACGCGGGGCAGATCCTGGCGATGGCCGACATCTTCGCCGGCGCCCGCGTGGTCGAGGCCGGGGTCGGCTCCGGCGCGCTCTCCACCTACCTGCTGCGCGCCGTCGGCGACACCGGCATGCTCGCCTCCTACGAGCGCCGCCAGGACTTCGCCGACATCGCCAGGAGCAACGTCGAGCGCTACTTCGGCGGGTCGCACCCGGCGTGGAAGCTCACCGTCGGCGACCTCCAGGACAACCTCGTCGAGGCCGACGTCGACCGCGTCATCCTCGACATGCTCGCCCCCTGGGAGTGCCTGGACGTCGCCTCCAAGGCGCTCGTCCCCGGCGGCCTCATCTGCTGCTACGTGGCCACCACCACGCAGATGTCCAAGACCGTCGAGGCGCTGCGCGAGCACGGCACCTTCACCGAGCCGCAGGCCTGGGAGACCATGGTCCGCACCTGGCACCTGGAGGGTCTGGCCGTCCGCCCGGACCACCGGATGATCGGTCACACCGGCTTCCTGCTCACCGCCCGCCGGCTCGCCGACGGCGTGGAGCCGCCGCTGCGCCGCCGCCGCCCGGCCAAGGGTGCCTACGGCGAGGACTACGACAACGGGTCGCCCGAGCCCAGCCTGCAGGAGCGCGCGGCCGCCCGGGCCGCCTCCCGCACCGCGGCCGCCGACACGGCGGACCTCGGCTGAGGAACCTCCCGGAGGGGGGGGGGGGGGCCCCCCCCCCCCCCCCCCCCCCCCCCCCCCCCCCCCCCCCCCCCCGCGGGGGGGGGGGGGGGGGGGGGAGGGGGCGCCCACCCGCCCGGCCCCCCCCCCGCCCCCCGGCCCCCCACCCGCGGCCCCCGGGCTGCGCCCCCCCGCGGGGGGGGGGGGCGCCCCCCCCCCCCCACCCCTCCCGCGTACCCGCACACCCGCGCCACCGGGCGGTCGTCCCGGTGTGGGACGATGCTCGCTCACACGGCCCACTGGAGGGGACGCCTGGTGGAGAACGCGGTCGGGACGACGGCTGGACGGCGCGGCGGCGCGGGACGCACCGCCCCCTGGCACTGGGCCGTGACGGTGGCCGGCTGCGCCGCCGTGGTGGCGGCCGCACTCGCCGCGAGCCCCGCGAGCGGCACCCCCGGGCCCGCCCGGCCCGTTCCCCGGGCCCTCCCCGCGGCCGCCGCTCCCGACCCGGCCCGGGCCGAACTCCCGCTCGACTGCGGGCCGTTCCCGGTCAAGGTCTCGATCGGCTTCGCCGCCGACCTCGGCGGCGGCCGTCCCGGTACCGTCACCGCCGCGCACTGCGCCGCCGAGAACGGCACCCCGCCGGACGCCGTCTACCTGCTCGGCGCCGGCCCCGACGGGCGCCCCGCCGTGGTGGCCACCCTGCTCTCCGAGCGCGAGAACCTCACCGTCAGCCGGCTCGCGCTGCGCTCCGACGGCGTCATCACCGGCCACGCGCAGGGGTATTCGAGCGACGACGTGCCGCGCTTCGCGCCCGACATCTCGCTCGACCTCACCTGGACGCGCAGGGGCGGCGGCTGGGACCGCTCCCAGACCGCCGCCCCGCTCAGCGCGACGTGAGCCCCGCGGGCCCGCAGGGGGCCCGCGGGCCCTACTCCGCGTCGGGTCCGTAGACCTCGACCCGGTCCGCGGCCCGGCGCACGTGGATGCAGTCGCCGGGGCAGTCCTTCACCGAGTCCACCACGTCCTGAAGGAGCGTCAGCGGCACCGGCACCGTCTCGCCGGGCTGCTGGCGCAGTTCGTCGTCCTCGCCCTTCACGTAGGCGAGGCCGTCGATGTCCAGCTCGAAGACCTCCGGCGCGTACTGCGCGCAGATGCCGTCACCGGTGCACAGATCCTGGTCGATCCAGACCTCCAGCGCCTCGGCCGCCGCCGTCGACTCGCTCACCGACATGATGCTTGTCCGCCGTTTCTGTCCCGGGACGCCCCGTCCTGGGGCATTCCCGCCATTCGTACAACGATCGGACCCCGTGCGTCGGTCGCGATCGGATATCGACTCGCTCGACGATACATCTGGTCCGCTTTGGCCGGTGCGCGGTGGGTATCCCCCTAGCAGAGGGGAAGCACGCGAGGGCGAAGATCGGACACGCCCGTTCCATCTTTCTTGATCTAGGGGTTTACGGACCCCTGGTCCCAGGTAGGGTCTGGAAGCGTCCAGCTCCCCGGAGGAGGTGAGGACCGTGGCAGCCCACGATGACGACTACACCCGCAGCGCCGGCCGGCCCGCTCGTGGTTCCGACGAGGCCGCTCAGGTCTCGTACCTTGAGCAGGAAATCGCCGTACTGCGCCGCAAGCTCGCCGACTCGCCGCGCAATTCGAGAATCCTCGAAGAGCGGATCGTCGAGCTCCAGACCAACCTGGCCGGCGTGACCGCCCAGAACGAACGGCTCGCCTCCACCCTGCGCGAGGCCCGCGACCAGATCGTGGCCCTCAAGGAGGAAGTGGACCGGCTGGCACAGCCCCCGGCCGGATTCGGGGTCTTCCTCAGCGCCAACGAGGACGGCACCGCCGACATCTTCACCGGGGGCCGCAAGCTCCGTGTGAACGTCAGCCCCAACGTCGCCCTCGACGAGCTGCGGCGCGGTCAGGAGGTGATGCTCAACGAGGCCCTCAACATCGTGGACGCGATGGCCTTCGAGAGCATCGGCGACCTGGTCACCCTCAAGGAGGTCCTGGAGGACGGCGAGCGGGCCCTGGTCATCGGCCACACCGACGAGGAGCGGGTGGTCCGGCTCGCCGAACCGCTGCGCGAGACCACCCTCCGGGCGGGGGACGCCCTGCTGCTCGAACCGCGTTCCGGCTACGTGTACGAGGTCGTGCCGAAGGCCGAGGTCGAGGAGCTGGTCCTCGAAGAGGTCCCGGACATCGACTACCGCCAGATCGGCGGTCTGGCCAACCAGATCGAGCTGATCCGCGACGCGGTCGAGCTGCCCTACCTGCACGCCGAGCTCTTCAAGGAGTACGAGCTGCGCCCGCCCAAGGGCGTGCTGCTCTACGGCCCGCCCGGCTGCGGCAAGACGCTGATCGCCAAGGCCGTGGCGAACTCGCTGGCCAAGAAGGTCGCCGAGGTCACCGGCCGGCCCCAGGGGAAGAGCTACTTCCTCAACATCAAGGGCCCCGAGCTGCTCAACAAGTACGTCGGCGAGACCGAGCGGCAGATCCGCCTGGTCTTCCAGCGGGCCCGGGAGAAGGCGGGCGAGGGCACGCCCGTCATCGTCTTCTTCGACGAGATGGAGTCGCTCTTCCGCACCCGCGGCTCCGGTGTCAGCTCGGACGTGGAGAACACCATCGTCCCGCAGCTGCTCGCCGAGATCGACGGCGTGGAGGGCCTGGAGAACGTCATCGTCATCGGCGCCTCGAACCGCGAGGACATGATCGACCCGGCGATCCTGCGGCCCGGCCGCCTGGACGTCAAGATCAAGATCGAGCGCCCCGACGCCGAGGCCGCGAAGGACATCTTCTCCAAGTACCTCAAGGACTCGCTGCCCTTCCACCCGGACGACGTCAAGGAGCACGACGGCTCCGTCGAGGCCACGGTGGCCGGAATGATCCAGTCGGTGGTCGAGCGGATGTACTCCGAGACGGAGGAGAACCGCTTCCTGGAGGTCACCTACGCCAACGGTGACAAGGAGGTCCTGTACTTCAAGGACTTCAACTCGGGCGCGATGATCCAGAACATCGTCGACCGGGCCAAGAAGATGGCCATCAAGGACTACCTCGACCACGGCCAGCGGGGTCTGCGGGTCGCGCACCTGCTCAACGCCTGCGTGGACGAGTTCAAGGAGAACGAGGACCTGCCGAACACGACCAACCCGGACGACTGGGCCCGGATCTCCGGGAAGAAGGGCGAGCGGATCGTGTTCATCCGCACCCTGGTCACCGGCAAGCAGGGCGCCGAGTCCGGCCGCTCCATCGACACTGTCGCCAACACCGGGCAGTACCTGTAACCGCACCGGTCCGGGCCTCCCGGAACGCACGCACCCCGTCCGGCTGTGGCGCCTCGCGGCCCCGCAGCCGGACGGCGCGTCTCGGGGCCCGCCGATCGGTGCCGCGTTCTAGGCTCGACCCACCGTTCGCGGGCAGAGGGCCGGCGTCGGTGTTGCACAGCGGTACGTCAGCGTGGACCGTCCGTCGGGGGCGGCACACCGGGCAAGGAGGGCCGCATGACCGTACG
Source organism: Kitasatospora sp. NPDC056327 (assembly GCF_042261735.1). NCBI lineage: Bacteria > Bacillati > Actinomycetota > Actinomycetes > Kitasatosporales > Streptomycetaceae > Kitasatospora > Kitasatospora sp. NPDC056327. The sequence goes on from NZ_JBHJRC010000145.1 coordinate 16,336, forward strand.
GCGCGTGATGGGCATCGAGACCGAGTACGGGATCTCCGTGCCCGGGCACCCCAACGCCAACGCCATGCTCACCTCGTCCCAGATCGTCAACGCGTACGCGGCGGCGATGCACCGGGCGCGGCGCGCCCGCTGGGACTTCGAGGAGGAGAATCCGCTGCGCGACGCCCGGGGCTTCGACCTCGCACGGGACGTCGCCGACGCCAGCCAGCTGACCGACGAGGACATCGGCCTCGCCAACGTCATCCTCACCAACGGCGCGCGGTTCTACGTGGACCACGCGCACCCCGAGTACAGCTCGCCCGAGGTGACCAACCCGCGCGACGCCGTGCTCTGGGACAAGGCCGGCGAACGGATCATGGCGGCGGCCGCACGGCGCGCGCTGGAACTGCCCAACGGGCAGAACATCCACCTGTACAAGAACAACACCGACAACAAGGGCGCCTCCTACGGCACCCACGAGAACTACCTGATGAAGCGGGCGACCCCGTTCGCCGACATCGTCCGCCACCTCACCCCGTTCTTCGTCTCCCGCCAGGTGGTCACCGGCGCCGGGCGGGTCGGCATCGGGCAGGACGGCTCCGCCAACGGCTTCCAGATCAGCCAGCGGGCCGACTTCTTCGAGGTCGAGGTGGGCCTGGAGACCACCCTCAAGCGGCCGATCATCAACACCCGCGACGAACCGCACGCCGACGCCGAGAAGTACCGCCGGCTGCACGTGATCATCGGCGACGCCAACCTCTCCGAGATCTCCACCTACCTCAAGCTCGGCACCACCTCGCTGGTCCTGGCCATGATCGAGGACGCCTTCATCACCTCGGACCTGGCCGTCGACCAGCCGGTCCGCACCCTGCACCGGATCTCCCACGACCCCACGCTCAAGCACCTGGTCACCCTGCGCAGCGGGCGCCGGCTCACCGCCGTCCAGCTCCAGCTGGAGTACTGCGAGCTGGCCCGCAAGTACGTCGAGGACCGCTTCGGCACCGACGCCGACGAGCAGACCGTGGACGTGCTGGCCCGCTGGGAGGACGTGCTGGGCCGGCTGGAGCGCGACCCGATGTCGCTCTCCCGGCAGCTGGACTGGATCGCCAAGCGGGAGATCCTGGAGGGCTACCGCAGCCGGGACGGTCTGGAGTGGGACAGCCCGAGGCTGCAGCTGGTCGACCTCCAGTACAGCGACGTGCGGGCCGAGAAGGGCCTCTACAACCGACTGGTGGCCCGCGGGCGGTTCGACCGGCTGGTGACCGAGGAGGAGGTCACCAGGGCGGTCGCCAAGCCGCCGGAGGACACCAGGGCGTACTTCCGCGGGCGCTGCCTGGAGCAGTACGCGGAGCACGTCGCGGCGGCCTCCTGGGACTCGGTGATCTTCGACCTGCCGGGCCGGGACTCGCTCCAGCGCGTGCCCACCCTGGAGCCGCTGCGCGGCACCCGCAACCACGTCAAGGAGCTGCTGGACCGCTGCCGCACCGCGGAGGACCTGCTCCGGGTGCTCTCCGGCGGATAGCCGGGTAACTTTCCGATCACCACGGGTGAACCACGGGCAAATGGGAATCATCCGGGGTGACGGCGGGTGCCGGACGGGAAGGACCGTCGGCAAACCGAAGCGGGTAGTCGCACCTTGTGTATAGGGTCGGTGCAGCAAGCAACGGCCAAACCGTGCCAGAAGATCGAGCGGGGTGAGGTAAATGGCGAGCAAGGACACCGGCGGCGGCCAGCAGCGGGCGAACCGCTCCTCCGAGGAGGTCGAGGAGCAGGCCGCGGAAACGCAGAATTCGGACGACCTCAAGGAACGCCAGGAAAAGCTGAGCGACGACGTCGACGCGGTTCTGGACGAAATCGACGAGGTCCTGGAATCGAACGCCGAGGATTTCGTGCGGCAGTTCGTGCAAAAGGGCGGACAGTAACCCCGGCCGTAAACCGGGAGGCTGCCCGGCGGCATTCCGGGAATTCACGGTCGCGACCGACGACGGTGGACGGGCGGCACGGGCCGTCCGTCCGCCCGGTCCGGCCCTCCGCCGTGCTGGACAGTGATCGTCCGGCCGGTAGGGTGCGGGCAGTGCGCGCTTCAAGCTACCTGGAAGGAATCGTGTGGAAGCCAACTCTCGTGGCACCGGGCGTCTGCCGGCTGCCTTCCTGACCCCGGGATCCTCCTCGTTCCTCGACTTCCTGGAGTCCCACCGGCCCGAACTGGTCCCCGGCCGGCGCGGCCTGCCCGAGGGCGTCGTGGAGGCCCCGCACGGGACGACCATCGTCGCCGCGGTCTTCGACGGCGGCGTGGTCATCGCCGGCGACCGCCGCGCGACGATGGGCAACGTGATCGCCCAGCGGGACATCGAGAAGATCTTCCCGACGGACGAGCACAGCGCGGTCGGCGTCGCCGGCACCGCCGGTCTCGCGGTCGAGATGGTCCGGATGTTCCAGCTGGAGCTGGAGCACTACGAGAAGATCGAGGGGGCCGTGCTCTCGCTGGAGGGCAAGGCGAACCGGCTCACCACCATGATCCGGGGCAACCTCGGCATGGCGATGCAGGGCCTCGCGGTGGTCCCGCTGTTCGCCGGCTACGACCTCGACCTCGGCCGCGGCCGGATCTTCAACTACGACGTCACCGGCGGCCGTTCCGAGGAGCGCGGGTTCGCCGCCACCGGGTCCGGCTCGGTCTTCGCCCGCGGCGCGCTCAAGAAGCTCTACCGCGCGGACCTGACGGCCGAGCAGGCCTCCACCCTGGTCGTGCAGGCCCTCTACGACGCGGCCGACGACGACTCCGCCACCGGCGGCCCGGACCTCGCCCGCAAGATCTACCCGATCGTCTCGCTGATCACCGAGGACGGCTTCCGCCGCCTCACCGACTCCGAGGTCGCCGGGATCGCCGTCTCCATCACCGACCAGCGCCTGGCCCACCCCAACGGGCCGCAGGCCCCGCTGCTCTAGCCGTCAACCGAGAAGGAAGGGACGACCGCCGGTGTCGACACCGTTCTACGTCTCCCCCCAGCAGGCCATGGCGGACCGCGCGGAGTACGCCCGCAAGGGCATCGCGCGCGGTCGCAGCGTGGTCGTGCTCACCTACGCCGACGGCATCGTCTTCGTCGCCGAGAACACCTCCCGGGCCCTGCACAAGGTCTCCGAGATCTACGACAAGATCGCCTTCGCGGCGGTCGGCCGCTACAACGAGTTCGAGAACCTGCGCATCGGCGGCGTCCGCTACGCCGACCTGCGCGGCTACACCTACGACCGGGCCGACGTCACGGCCCGGGGCCTGGCCAACGTCTACGCCCAGACGCTCGGCACCATCTTCTCCTCGGTGGGCGAGAAGCCCTACGAGGTGGAACTGATCGTCGCCGAGGTCGGCCGCAGCAACGAGGACGACCAGATCTACCGGCTCACCCCGGACGGCTCGGTCGTCGACGAGAAGAACTACGTCGTGGTCGGCGGCAACGCCGACTCCATCGGCAACTACCTCGGCCAGCGGCACCGCGCCGGCTTCTCGCTCACCGAGGCGATCAAGGTGGCCGTGGACTCGCTCGCCCGCGACCCCAACGGCGGCAGCCCGCGCGCCCTCACCCCCGACCAGCTGGAGGTGGCGGTCCTGGACCGCCAGCGCTTCCAGCAGCGCAAGTTCAAGCGGATCCTGGGCGGCCAGCTCGCCCGGCTGCTGGACGGCGACCAGTCCGCCGAGTCGGACGACTCGGACGACACGGAAGGCAGGGAGAAGCCGGCGGTCACCCCGCCCGGCGACTCCGACCAGTAGTGCCCACGGGGTCCCCGCGG
>NZ_JBHJRC010000146.1:0-19668 GCF_042261735.1 Kitasatospora sp. NPDC056327
GGCCTGCACCACGCGGTGCAGGCCGTCGCCCACATGCACAACCTCGCCCGAACCGCCTGAATCAGCAGGTCAAAGCACACATCGACCTGCCACCACCCGGACTTCTGCAACAAGCTTTAGGTGCCGAACCGAAAGCGGAAAGGCTCCACCGGCGGTCGGCCGGTCCCTGCGATTCCGACCGCTACAAGCGGCGCAACCACGTCGAACGGTGCTCTCAGAAGATCAAGATATGGCGAGGCCTGGCCACTCGATACGACAAGAGCCCGGAGATCTACATGGCTGGTCTGCACCTCTGCGGATCGATCATGTGGCTGAAGTCCCTGACTCCAGCCACATGATCCGAATCTTAAACAGGTCCTGGCTGTGCTAGGTGTCGGAGGATCGGGCCATGCAGATCAGAGTCCCGCTTGCTTGATCAAGGTTGAGATCCGTGCCTGATTCTTGAACACGTTGCCCGGATATGCATTGGCTGGGAATGCCTCGGCCATCGCGGAAACGTAGCGGTGGACGTTCGGCTCCAAGCTGGCCAATGCGGCGTCCAGGTCACTATCCGGCTCTTTCAGGAATTTGTCACCCAATCCCCGCATCACCAGATGGGCGATCACCCTCCGTCCATGTACCGCGATCCCCGCCTCCGCTCCGTCACGCTCTCGCTCGATCAGATCCAGCAATTGATCAACCGTCGCTGTGATCCGCACTGCTCGAGTAAGCCTCAAGGGGTCTGTCAATGGATTGAAGAGTGAGCGATATACGGAGGGGTCGGAGAAAAGCCGGGATACTTCTCGCTTGGCGATCACGGCGTGCCCGAGAGTCGGCGAAGCGCATGCGAGAGCTACAGCCGCCTGGCGAACCTCGATGACTTTCTCCGGATCCTTCGATTTCGGCTGTTCAGCCGACCTTAGGATGTATTCATACCCCAGAACCTGAAGCTCGCGAACAAGGCGGTGTTGCTGCTGGTCTAGGAAGGCGAAGTCTTGGCTTGATACCTCATTTTGAGTGTTCGCGTAGCGGGTGATCCTTCGGCCGAGTTCTTCTTCGTCCTGCGGTACCTCGATGCAGCGAACGAGGACAAAGGCATTGCCCAGATTCGGTTCGTAGTCCGTCCCGAGGGCTGAGCCCAAGGTGGATACTGTCTGGGCTCCGTTGACGATACTGGAGCCTGTCAATTTGAAGTAGCCGACATCGCGATTGAGCGCGCCACCTGGCCCAATCTCAATGGCCTCGGCCAACATGGTGATCCCGTTGTTGTAGTACGCAAAGCGCTCGGGTTCATCGACGACCGTTTTGAGGATTCCGTCATTGATATCGGAGCGAGGAATCACGACTCGAATATTTTCGGCAAAAAGGTCGGTTCCGTGATTCTTGAACCATCCGGCGATCTCGGCCGCGCTTACGCGTCCGTAGTACATTTTCTGAGGGTCCGAGGCCCGTCCCCAGTCGAGCATTTGCAGCTCAATATTGACCAAGGGGCGGGCCTTCGCGGCGATTGAATTGAAAAGGTCGGCCTGAGAGATGTGGCCGTGCACGGCCAGGGGTTCGGTGCCCTCCAGGTCGTTAAGTTGCCCCAATAGCTCCGAAACGGGTTCCTGTACATCTTCCGCAAGCGGGTCGATGGCAGTGGTGACGGTGACAAGACGGATGCGTGCGCCTGGCGTCTTCAGAAGCTCCCGGACCGCCGTTTTGGTCTCTTCGGAAGCATGTGCAGGTTCGTCGCCTGCCCTCATTCCAAGTAGAGACTTGACACCTTGCAGGAACTTCAACATGTCGCCCAGCGCCATTGATCCAGTCCCGTCCTGGCGCCACTTCGACTGAACAAACACGACCAGCTTTGCCGTCGGGTCGACACCAATGGCATCGATTCCCCGGTCCTTCGTCCCATCCGTAATTTCGAGGATTTGCGTTCCATCCGACGGGCCGAGCGTAAGTTGAACAGCGTGAAGCGCTAGGAGTCGCGACAAGTTGTTGACCTCATTCAGGTCACTCCTCCAGTTTCCCTGTTCGTGAAGGGTCCGGACGTGGGTCTCGATCTGGCTGACGTGAAACTTGCTCACTACGGCCCCCTAGGTCGGCTGGGAAAACCTTAGCCTGACGCGCAGCCTCAACTGCTCGCGCTGCATGGCGGGTGAGCCTGGAACCGCGGGACACGTGTTCGTGGCTGCCCACCCAACAGCGGCGGCGAGGCCCGCGAGGCCGGCAGCAGTGCTGCGTGCATCCTCTTCCAAGAACGACAGCGGTGTCTGGTCCGACGCAGACGCGGGAGATGTATGGGATAGCGCAGAGCAGAGCATGCTGAGAGGCAGGGCAGGCCGGTTCGCCTCATGGACTGTAAATCTGTCGCGCAAGCTACGCAGGTTCGAACCCTGCACCAGCCACAGGATAGAGAAGGGCCCGTGACCTGCGGAAACGTAGATCACGGGCCCTTTCTCATGCCCACCTTCAAGGGTGATCGAAAAGACCTGAAAAGGCATGGTTGTCTCGGCCTGTCTCGCCTCCTGACCAGCGCGTGTGGGACATCGGTGGGACGGCTCGGGCGGGGGCTGTGGTCAGTCCCACTCGCTCAGGCCCTCCGTGATCCGGTGGTTCGCGGCCTCCATCGCGCCGTCCGGACACTTCGCGTGGACGCGCAGCAGCAGGGCGATGCTGTGGCCGGCCCGGCGGGCGCACTCCGCCGGGTCCACGCCGGACCGCAGCCAGAACGACACCCCGCGTGGTGCAGGTCGTACGGCCGCTTCGCGAGCGGGGAGGCTGCCTGTTCTGGGGCGGGTCCTTCGCCCAGGAGCGGACATCCCGGCCGGTCGGGCCGCGGCCTCACGCGTGACCCCGACCTCTCCGGCCGGCATCGGAGTCCATCACCATCCGGCTTCTGCTGCCGGAGACCGCGGCGCCCATGGCCGGGCCGGTCCTGGGCGACAGTCTCCAGGACGAAGCCGCCTTCCGGCAGCGCGCTCGCAACACCGCTCCGACGAACGCCGGCGGGATCGCGCACTCGGTGGAGACGCCGGCCGAGCTGGGCCTCGTCCGGCGTCCAGTCTGTTCAAGCTGTACGCCCTGAACCGGTCGGAGGCGTTCTTCGGCTCCTACCCGCTCCGCGAGCGCACCGTGGCGATCGAGGACACCGCCCACACCTTCCACGACGTCATCGGCAAGGAACCACCCTGTTCCACCACGCCGCCGGCCCGGACGATGCCTCGCCTAGCTCGGCTCGCAGCACGTCCAGCGGGCGTGGAGCACGATCGCGTTCGAGTGGCAGTCATGGCCGCCACCCCTCAGTAACTCGCCGACGTGCTGCGGCCGGTGAAGCACGTGCTCCTCGACTTCGACGGCCCGGTGTGCTCGGTCTTCGCCGGCCTCCCCGCCCCGGAGGTCGCGCGCCGACTCCGTGAGGGCCTGCTCGCCGCGGGCGAGCAGGCCCTGGCCGGGGCTGAGGAGGAGGGAGACCCGCTCGCCCTCCTCCCGCTGATCTCGAATGCCCGGCCCGATCTCACGGAGACTGCGGACGCCGCGCTGGCCGCGCTGGAGACCGAAGCCGTTCGGGGCGCCCGTCCTACCCCGGGCGGAGCATCGGTTCTCCGTGCGTGTGCCCGCTCCGGCCGCCTGGTCTCCGTGGTCAGCGACAACGCGGGCGCGGCCATCGAGTCCTACCTCGCCGAGCACGGTCTCAGCGACTACGTGGTCGGTGTCTTCGGGTGCGCCCCCGGGCGCCCGACGTCGAGGCCGGGGAGGTCGCTGGCGTCCCAACGATCGGCTACGCCAACAAGTCCGGCAAGGACGCCAGGCTGACCGCCGCCGGCGCTGTGACGGTCGTGGAGTCAATGCAGCTCGTTGCTGACACGTTGCCGTTGGGGAGAGCGGCGTGGCAGGCAGCCGACGCAGAAAAAGATGTAGCCCCAGGCGCATGAAACAGAGGCGACACTGGGGCGTTCTCCTGGAGAGTAGCATCCCCTCATGCTGAGTGGCGACGAAGACGTCGAGACTGTCTGGGATGCGATCTCGGAATCCAGACTGGCGCCTTACAACAGGTTCTCAAGCGATCGACGCGAAGCGCTTGATCTTTACGCATGGAACGCTCGGACCTCCGCAGCGGTGTTCGAGCTGGTAGGACACCTGGAGGTTCTCCTCCGCAACGGCCTCGACAGGTGCTTGCGGGACTACTTCGGTGAGGCCGCGCGAGGCATCCCGTGGTTCATGTTGCAAACAGCCGGCGGCGAGCATGTCACGGATGCCGTGGACATCGTCCGAGCCCGCCTTCGGGCCCAAGAGCAGGGCCCGAAGGGCCGTGCTCGCGCGTTGCGGGAGACCCGGGATCAGATCGTTGCCGGCCTGAGCTTCGGCTTCTGGTCAGGCCTGCTCGGCCCCAAGTATGAAGATCTGTGGCGGGACTGCCTCCACCGCGCCTTTCCGTACTCCTCGGGCCGGCGCAAAGACGTTGCCACCGCCTTGGAGCACATCCGCAAGCTGCGTAACCGACTCGCCCACCACGACTCGCTGATCAACGTTGACATTCCGTTCGAGGTCCGCCGCATAGTCCAGGTCGCCAGCTACTTGAGTCCCGAGGCCGGCAAGTGGCTTGAGAGCCAGTCTCGGGCCATGGACACCTACGCAGAGCGGCCCGGCAGGTTGCTTGAGGACACCGTGGTGGTGGCCGCGCGGGACGCTTGGCAGCTCTACAACGTCGCTCAGTGCAGTGCATTCGTCTGTCAGGCAGGGCGGGCGTTCCGCCCCGTGAAGCGGATCGCCTTCTATGCGGATCGCGAGATCAAGAAGGAGATCCCATCGATCTTGTACCGGCGCGACGATGTCGAGTGGACTCCAGAGGAGGCCGACCGCCTGGGCGCATCTGATGATCGCTGGGACCGCAAGATTGCCAATGTGATCAAGGCATCTCGTGGCGAAGGATGGGCTGAGGGTCGATATCAGGTCTTCCTTCTGTCCCGGGCCGGCGATCCCCAGCATCGGCAGCTGTCAGCGGGGCTGTCGCACCAGATGGCGGGGAGGGGGTCGGCCTTCACCCAGAGGCAACGCTACGTCTCGCTACACGCGCTGGAGACGGCTTCGTCGACCTCCGACCTCACATGACACTTGGCCGGTAGAGCCATTGGGGTGCGCCAGCCCTACGCCAACAGCGGTCTGCAGTGCTGGACGGCAGCGGACCGGAGTGGGGGCAGGCTGGCGGGCCGCAGCAGGCCATCTGCCGTCCAAGGCCCTGGACGTCGCCTGGGGGTGGGAAGCCACCGGTTCGACCTCGGCCTGGCCACGACTGCGAAGTCCCCACAGCGATTCACTGCGGGGACTTCGCTGGGTTCGGGCCGGTGATTACTCAGATCGTCACGCTGGTAGACGTCCTGGTGGGGGCGCTCGCCTCGTTTGTGGCCACGGGGCGGGCGGAGCGGACCAAGCACCGGCGGGTGATGGCCGCGCGGTGGGACGAGCGGAAGCTCGACACCTACGTGCAGTACGCGACCTGCGTGCAGGAGATCGACTTGGTCGCCAGGCGGGCCAGGCAGGCCGAGGCGGGGGGCGACGGCGCGGGTGGAGTTCCTGGCGAGGATGGAGCAGGCGGAGATTCAGCGGTCGGCGCTGTTCGAGACCCTCGGGTTCGGGTCCTGTGGCGGGTGTGGGGTGGAGGGCGGTCTGTGGTTCGCGGGGGTGTGGGGTGTGGGTCGGTCTTCGGTGTGGGGGTCACTGGGGGAGGGCGAGGAGGAGGGTGGCGGCGGTCGGGGTGTCGGGGGCGGTGTGGGTGGGGGTGGGGTGGGACGGGGGGTGGGGTGGGGGTGGGGTCGGGGTGATCCAGATGGAGCGGAGGCCGGTGGCGTGGGCGCCGCGGAGGTCGGTGGCGGGGTTGTTGCCGACCATCCAGTCGGCGGGGGTGAGGGTGCGGCCGAGGCGGGCGGCGGCGAGGTGGAAGATCGCGGGGGAGGGTTTGCGGGCGCCGGCCTCCTCGGAGACGCAGACGGCGTCGACGGCGGGGAGCAGGCCGGTGCGGGCGAGTTTGGCGCGCTGGATGTCGGTGTGGCCGTTGGTGACGACGGCGATGGGCCAGCCGGCCGCGCGGAGGGCGGCGAGGGCCTCGGGGGTGCCGGGGATCGGGTGGGTGCGGGCGGCCTCGTGGGCGACGTGCTCCTCCCAGAGGTCGGCGCCGGAGCGGGGGAGGCCGTAGCGGGCGGCGATCCGGGTGAAGCCGGCGGGGGAGCGGTCGACGCGGATCAGGGCGAGGACGGTGGGGGCGTCCTCGGGGGGCAGGCCGTGGGCGGCGCAGAAGGCGGGGGCCCAAGCGTCGGGGCCGCCTTCGCGTTCGACCAGGGTGTGGTCGAGGTCGATGAGGAGGAGGGGGGACAGTGGGGAGAAGGGGGAGAAGGAGGGGGACGGGGGGTGGTGGTGCATGTGCGGAGGGTAGCGGAGCGTTCGGGCGAGGGTTATTGCGAATGACTTGCAATTACCTGACCAAGGCAGCACAGTGGTGGGGCAGGGGTGGGGCAGGGCCGTTCAGCCTGTCCGCAGAGCAGTCCCGGCCGCGCGGTAGCGCGCCCGGGAGTCCTCCGTCCAGCTGATCGTCTTCCCAACCGGCGCCCGCCGGGACGACGGCCCGCCCACCCCGCCCAGGCCGGGACGACGGCCCGAGCCGCGTCAGGGGGACGTCAAGGGCGGGGGACGGCCCGTCAGGAACGCGTAGGGACCGCGGATCCGGCCGGACGGCGCACGCAGGATCGGAGCAACCGATCGACTGCGGAGGTCCCGTCCGATGTCCAGCCCCCTCGCCCCGGCCGTCGCCGCCGACCCAGAGCCGCCCGATACCGGCGCCGGCCGGACGGTGGGAGGCGTCGGAGACCGGCACCGGCTCACCGTGCTGGGCGGCCTGGCGGCGCTCTCCCTGGACGCGATGGCCTCGGTGGCCTACGGGCCGGAGTCGATCGTGCTGGTGCTGGCCGCGGCCGGGGCGTACGGGCTGGGGTTCACGCTCCCCGTCACCGCGGCGATCGCCGTGCTGCTGGCCGTGCTGGTCGCCTCCTACCGGCAGGTCATCGCGGCCTTCCCGGACGGCGGTGGCTCCTACGCGGTGGCCAAGGCCCACCTGGGGCGGCGGACTGCGCTGACCGCGGCCGCCTCGCTGGTGATCGACTACGTGCTGAACGTCGCGGTGTCGGTGACGGCCGGGGTGGCGGCGCTCACCTCGGCGGTGCCGGGGCTGTACGGCCACCGGGTGTGGCTCTGCCTGGGCGTGCTGGCGCTGGTGACGGCGGTCAACCTGCGCGGGATCGCCGAGTCGGCCCGCTGGTTCCTGGCGCCGACCGCCGTCTTCGTGCTCGCGGTCCTGGCGATCGTCGTGGTGGGCCTGTTCCGGGAAGCTCCCGCGAGTACGGCCGCCGCGGCCGGGCACGCCTCGGTGCTGACGGAGAGCGCCACGGCGGTGGGCGCGCTGCTGCTGCTCAAGGCCTTCGCGGCCGGCTGCTCGGCACTGACCGGCGTGGAGGCGGTGGCGAACGCCGTCCCGTCCTTCCGTGCGCCGGGCGTGAAGCGCGCGCAGCGCACCGAGGTCGCGCTCGGCGCGCTGCTCGGGGTGATGCTCATCGGACTGGCCGTGCTGATCGGCCGCTTCCACCTCCAGCCGGTCGAGGGCGTCACCGTGCTCGCCCAGCTGGCCGACGCCTCGCTCGGCCACGGCGCCGGCTTCTACCTGGTGCAGTTCGCCACCGTGCTGCTGCTGGGGCTGGCCGCCAACACCTCCTTCGGCGGGCTGCCGGTCCTGCTCCACCTGCTGGCCCGCGACAACCACCTGCCGCACGTCTTCGCGCTGCGCGCCGACCGCCAGGTGCACCGGCACGGGGTGCTCTTCCTGGCCGCGGTCTCGGCGGTGCTGCTGGTCGGCTCGGGCGGTGACGTCAACAGCCTGGTCCCGCTCTTCGCGATCGGCGTGTTCGTCGGCTTCACGGTCTGCCAGGTCGGCATGGTCCGCCACTGGCGCACCGGGAAGCCCGCCCACTGGCGGTGGAAGGCGGCGCTGAACGGGTTCGGGGCGCTGCTCACCGGCACCGCCGCGCTCGTCGTCACCGGCACCAGGTTCACCGAGGGCGCCTGGGGCATCTGCCTGGCCCTGCCGCTGCTGGTGCTGCTGTTCGAGGCGGTGCACCGGGGCTACGCGCGGATCGGCGAACGGCTGGAGCTGGGGCGCGTCCCCGGCCCGCTGACCCCGCAGCGCAGCCTGGTCGTCGTCCCGGTCGTCGCGATCACCCGGCTGACCCGGGACGCGCTGTCCGCCGCGCTCTCGCTCGGCGACGAGGTGCTCGCCGCCACGGTGGTCCACGAGCCGGACGGCCAAGGGCCCGACGGCGCCGAGGCGCTGCGCCGGGACTGGGAACTGTGGCGGCCGGGGGTGCCGCTGGTGGAGATCCCGGACGGCCACCGGCGCCTCGGCCCGCCGCTCGCCGCCTTCGTCAACGAGCTCGCCGCCGAGCGCGCCTACGACCGCATCACCGTCCTGATCCCCGAGGTCGAACCCGCCCGGGCCTGGCAGCGGGCGCTGCAGAACCGGCGCGGCGCGGTGATCGACCGGGCGCTGCGCCGGCACACCGACGCGGTGGTCTGCCGTCTCCGGATGCGGATGTGAGGGGACTCCGCGGTGGCCCGACGGCTGTCCCCGGAGCGGGGTGATTCACGTCGAATGCCCCTCTTGTCCGACCCGGTCGCCAGATCTTGACGATGTCTTAACGGCCCCTTCGGCGCCCCCGCCGTGCCCCCGCCGCGCCCCCGGGACACCGCCGCCGCGCCCGCCGATTCTCCCGCACGGCCGCTCCGACCTGCGGAAACGCCCCGGTGGGCGGGCCGCTCCGGGCCGTCGTGGCCACGCCGGAACGGCCGGTCGTGCGGCCGTCGCACACGCTTACGCTCGCCGGTGTGTTCAACGTGCCCCAGGCGCTCAAGCGCCTCGTGATCGGCCGGGCCATGCGCAGCGAGGAGCTCGGCGAGACGCTGCTCCCCAAGCGCCTGGCCCTGCCGGTCTTCGCCTCCGACCCGCTCTCCTCGGTCGCCTACGCGACCCAGGAGATCCTGCTGGTGCTCACCGTCGGCGGCACCGCCTTCCTCTACCTGACCCCGTGGGTCGCGGCCGGCGTGGTCGGGCTGATGGCGGTCGTGGTGATGTCCTACCGCCAGGTCGTGCACGCCTACCCGAGCGGCGGCGGCTCCTACGAGGTGGTCTCCCGCAACCTGGGCGCCAACGCGGGCCTGGTGGTGGCCGCCTCGCTGCTGGTCGACTACGTGATGACGGTCGCCGTCTCGGTGGCCTCCGGGGTGGACAACATCATCTCGGCGCTGCCCTCGCTGGCGGACCACCGGGTGGAGCTGGCACTCGGCTTCGTCCTGCTGCTGATGGCGATGAACCTGCGCGGCGTCCGCGAGTCCGGCAAGGCCTTCGCCGCGCCGACCTACCTGTTCATCGGCGGCATGCTGCTGATGGTGGTCACCGGTCTGATCCGGGCGGCGTTCGGCGACGCGCCGGTGGCCGCCAGCGCCGCGTACGGGATCGTGCCGGAGGACGGCAAGGACGCCCTGGCCGGGCTGGGCCTGCTGATGCTGGGGCTGCGGGCGTTCGCCTCCGGCTGCACGGCGCTGACCGGTGTGGAGGCGATCTCCAACGGCGTGCCGGCGTTCCGGGCGCCGAAGTCGAGGAACGCCGCCGCGACGATGGCCGTGATGGGCACCACGGCCGTGGTCATGTTCGTCGGCATCACCTCCCTGGCCCTGATCTCCGGCGTCCACATCGCCGACGGCACCTGCCGGCTCACCGGTTCCGCCGGGGACTGCGCGGACGCTCCGCAGCAGACCGTGATCGCGCAGCTGGCGGCGGCCGTGTTCGGCGGGGACGGGAGCGTCCTCTTCTACGGCATCCAGGCGGTCACCGCCCTGGTGCTGATCCTGGCGGCCAACACGGCGTTCAACGGCTTCCCGCTGCTCGCCTCGATCCTGGCCGAGCACCGCTACCTGCCCCGGCAGATGCACACCCGCGGCGACCGGCTGGCGTTCTCCAACGGCATCATCGCGCTCGCGGTGGTGGCCGGCGGGCTGCTCTGGCTGTACGACGCGGACGTCACCAGCCTCATCCACCTCTACATCCTGGGCGTCTTCACCTCGTTCACGCTGTCGCAGATCGGCATGGTGCGGCACTGGAACCGGATGCCGGCCGGCGGGACCGACCCGGCGCGGCGCGGGTCCGTCCGGCGCTCCCGGGCGATCAACTTCGCCGGCGCGGTCACCACGGCGCTGGTGCTGGTCATCGTGCTGCTGACCAAGTTCACCCAGGGCGCCTGGCTGGCGGTGGTCGCGGCGGTGGTCCTGTGGGTGATGATGCGCGGCATCCGCCGGCACTACGACAGCGTCGCCGAGGAGCTGGCGGTGGAGCCGGGCGACGCGGACGCCGAGCCGGCGCGGCCGTCCAGGGTGCACGGGATCGTGCTGGTCTCCAAGCTGCACAAGCCGACCCTGCGGGCGCTCGGGTACGCGCAGGCGTGCGCGCCGGACTCGCTGGAGGCGCTCACGGTGGCGGTGGAGCGGGACGCCACCGGGGAGCTGGAGCGCCGCTGGGAGGAGCTGGACACCGAGGTGCCGCTGAAGGTGCTGGACTCGCCGTACCGCGAGATCACCAAACCGGTGGTGCAGTACGTGCGGGAGCACCGGCGGAACAGCCCGCGCGGGGCGGTGGCGGTGTTCATCCCCGAGTACGTGGTCGGGCGCTGGTGGGAGCACCTGCTGCACAACCAGTCGGCGCTCTGGCTGAAGAGCCGGCTGCTGTTCACCCCGGGGGTGATGGTGATCAGCGTGCCGTGGCAGCTGACCTCCTCCAGCAAGGGGGACCGGCCCTCGCGGCGCGCCCCGGGCGCGGTCCGGCGCGGCGAGCCGGTGGTGCGGCGGCCGGAACGCGAGCGGCAGCGGGCCTCCGGGCGCGGGTAGCCGGCCCCGGACGGTTCCCGGCTCCGGACCCCCGACGGCCGCAGGGCTCCGGACGGCACCCGCCGTCCGGGGCCCTGCCGCGGCCTGGCCCGCGAAGGCCCTGTGCAGCCCGGCCCGTGACGGCCGTGTCGCAGCCGGGCCCGCGACGGCTCCGCCGCCGTGGCCGGCCACGGCGGCGGAGGAGCCCCCGCGTGCCCCGCGGCCGCCCCCGTATGGAGCCCGTCAACAATCGAACGGCCGCCGTATGGAGGGCGTCAAGAACCCCGTTGACGCTCCGTGAGCGCGGTTGGCTGGCAGAGCCGGCCCGCCGCCGGTGCCGCGGCCACCCGTCCCGAACGGTGCCGCGGCCACCTCCGAGCCACCGTGGTGGAGCCATGTCCGATCTCATCTACGTCGCCGTCACGCTCGCCGTGTTCGGCGTCATCACCCTGATCGCGCGGGGGGTGGAGAAGCTGTGAGCACCGAGAACATCGTGGGTCTCATCGTGGCCGCCGCGCTCGTCGGCTACCTCGTCGTGGCGCTGATCCACCCGGAGAAGTTCTGACATGGGATCGACTCTCGCGGGCTGGCTGCAGGTCCTCGCCCTGGTGGGCGCCCTGGCCCTGTGCTACCGCCCCCTGGGCGACCACATAGCCCGGATCCTCACCACCTCCAAGCACCTGAGAGCCGAGACGGCGCTCTACCGGGTGATCGGCGTGGACGCCGGTGCCGACCAGCGCTGGCCGGTCTACCTGCGCTCGGTGCTGGCCTTCTCGGCCGTCTCCGTCCTCTTCCTCTACGGCCTGATCCGCCTCCAGCAGTGGCTGCCGCTGAACCTGGGCGTGCCGCGGATGGAGGGCCACCAGGCCTGGAACACCGCGATCTCCTTCGTGGCCAACACCAACTGGCAGTCCTACAGCGGCGAGGCCGCGATGGGGCACCTGGCCCAGATGGCCGGCCTGGCGGTGCAGAACTTCGTCTCCGCGGCCGTGGGCATCGCCGTCGTGGCGACGCTGATCCGCGGCTTCGTGCGCAACCGCACCGACCGGGTCGGCAACTTCTGGGTCGACCTCACCCGGATCAGCGTGCGGCTGCTGCTGCCGGTGGCGGTCGTCTTCGCCCTCGTCCTGGTGGCGAGCGGCGTGGTGCAGAACTTCCACGGCTTCCACGAGGTCACCACCCTGGTGGGCGACCCGCAGGCGGTCCCGGGCGGGCCGGTGGCCTCCCAGGAGGTCATCAAGCTGCTGGGCACCAACGGCGGCGGCTTCTTCAACGCCAACTCGGCCCACCCGTTCGAGAACCCGACCGGCTTCTCCAACCTGGTCGAGGTCTTCCTCATCCTGCTGATCCCGTTCGCCCTGCCGCGCGCCTTCGGCCGGATGGTCGGCGACCACCGCCAGGGCTACGCGATCGTCTCCGTGATGGCGCTGTTCTGGATCGCCTCGACGGCGCTGATCACCCTCGCCGAGTCGCGGCACGCGGGCAGCGCCCTGCAGGCGGCCGGCGGGGCGCTGGAAGGAAAGGAGCAGCGGTTCGGCATCGCGGCGTCCAGCCTGTTCGCCGCCTCGACGACGCTGACCTCGACCGGCGCGGTCAACTCCTTCCACGACTCGTACACGCCGTTCGGCGGCGGGCTGACGATGTTCAACATGATGCTGGGCGAGATCGCACCCGGCGGGGTCGGCTCGGGCCTGTACGGGATGCTGGTGCTGGCGGTCGTCGCGGTCTTCGTGGCCGGCCTGATGGTCGGGCGCACCCCGGAGTACCTGGGCAAGAAGCTCGGCGGCCGGGAGATGAAGTTCGCCTCCCTCTACATCCTGACCACGCCCACGATCGTGCTGGTCGGCACGGGTGTGGCGATGGCGCTGCCGGGACAGCGGGCCGGGATGCTCAACACCGGTGCCCACGGCTTCTCCGAGGTGCTGTACGCGTTCACCTCCGGCGCGAACAACAACGGTTCGGCGTTCGGCGGCATCACCGTCAACACCGACTGGTACGACACCGCGATCGGCCTGGCCATGGTGTTCGGCCGGTTCCTGCCGATGGTCTTCGTCCTCGCCCTGGCCGGCGCGCTCGCGCAGCAGCGGCCGGTCCCCGCCACCCCGGGCACCCTGCCCACCCACCAGCCGCTGTTCGTGGGCCTGCTGTCGGGCGTCGTCCTGATCGTCGTCGGCCTCACCTACTTCCCGGCCCTGGCCCTCGGGCCGATCGCGGAAGGTCTCTCCTGATGTCGTCCATCCTGACCGAGAAGCCGCAGCCCCAGCCGCAGCCGGAGACGGCGCCCGCCGGGGCGCCGCACCGGGCCGGCGGCAGTCTGCTGGACCCGAAGCTGATCCTGGCGTCCCTGCCGGACGCGGTGAAGAAGCTCGACCCCCGGGTGATGGTCAAGAACCCGGTGGTGTTCGTGGTCGAGGTCGGCTCCGTCGTCACCACGGTCTCCGCGGTCGCCGACCCGTCGGTGTTCGCCTGGTCGATCACCGTCTGGCTCTGGCTGACCACCGTCTTCGCCAACCTGGCCGAGGCGGTGGCCGAGGGCCGCGGCAAGGCACAGGCGGACACCCTGCGCCGCACCCGGACCGAGACCCCGGCCCGCCGGCTCACCGACTGGCCGCGGTCCCGGGCCGAGGAGGAGGTCGCGGGCACGGCGCTGCGGCTCGGCGACCACGTGGTGGTCGAGGCCGGGCAGGTCGTCCCCGGGGACGGGGACGTCGTCGAGGGCGTCGCCTCCGTCGACGAGTCGGCGATCACCGGCGAGTCCGCGCCGGTGATCCGCGAGTCGGGCGGCGACCGCTCCGCGGTGACCGGCGGCACCAGGGTGCTGTCCGACCGGATCGTCGTGAAGATCTCCTCCGAACCCGGCAAGACCTTCATCGACCGGATGATCGCCCTGGTCGAGGGCGCCGCCCGGCAGAAGACGCCCAACGAGATCGCGCTCAACATCCTGCTGGCCTCGCTGACCGTCGTCTTCCTGATCGCGGTCGTCACCCTGCAGCCGATGGCCACCTACGCGGGCGCCCCGCAGTCGATGATCGTGCTGGTCGCGCTGATCGTGGCGCTGATCCCGACCACCATCGGCGCGCTGCTCTCCGCGATCGGCATCGCGGGCATGGACCGGCTGGTGCAGCGCAACGTGCTGGCGATGTCGGGGCGGGCCGTCGAGGCCGCGGGCGACGTCGACACCCTGCTGCTCGACAAGACCGGCACCATCACCCTCGGCAACCGCCAGGCCGCCGAGTTCCTCGCCGCCCCGGGCGTGTCCCGGGACGAGCTGGCGAGCGCGGCCCAGCTGTCGTCGCTGGCCGACGAGACGCCGGAGGGCCGTTCGATCGTCGTCCTGGCGAAGACCGGGTACGGCCTGCGGGCCCGCGCCCAGGGCGAACTGGCCCACGCCACCTGGGTGCCGTTCACCGCGCAGACCCGGATGTCCGGCGTCGACCTCGCCGAGCCGGACGGCGTGCACCAGGTCCGCAAGGGCGCGGCCGGCGCGGTCACCGGGTGGGTGCACGAGCAGGGCGGTTCGGTCGGCGCGGAGGTCTCCTCGCTGGTCGACGGCATCTCCGCGGCCGGCGGCACCCCGCTGGTCGTCGCCACCAGGGCCGGCGGCGCACCCGCCCGCGTGCTCGGCGTCGTCCACCTGAAGGACGTCGTCAAGGAGGGCATGCGGGAGCGGTTCGACGAGCTGCGCCGGATGGGCATCCGCACCGTCATGATCACCGGCGACAACCCGCTGACCGCCCGGGCGATCGCGGAGGAGGCGGGCGTGGACGACTTCCTCGCCGAGGCCACCCCCGAGGACAAGATGGCCCTGATCAGGAAGGAGCAGGCCGGCGGGAAGCTGGTCGCGATGACGGGCGACGGCACCAACGACGCGCCCGCGCTCGCCCAGGCCGACGTCGGGGTGGCGATGAACACCGGCACCATGGCGGCCAAGGAGGCCGGCAACATGGTCGACCTGGACTCCAACCCCACCAAGCTGATCGAGATCGTCGAGATCGGCAAGCAGCTCCTCATCACCCGCGGCGCGCTGACCACCTTCTCCATCGCCAACGACGTCGCCAAGTACTTCGCGATCATCCCGGCGATGTTCGCGGCCGTGTACCCGGGCCTGGAGAAGCTCAACATCATGGGCCTGCACAGCCCGCAGTCCGCCATCACCTCGGCGATCGTCTTCAACGCCCTGGTCATCGTCGGCCTCATCCCGCTGGCCCTGCGCGGCGTGAAGTACCGTCCGTCCGACGCCGGTTCGCTGCTGCGCCGCAACATCGGCCTCTACGGCCTCGGCGGCCTCGTCGTCCCGTTCGTCGGCATCAAACTGATCGACCTCGTCGTCCGGTTCATCCCCGGCCTCAACTAGCAAGAGAGGAGAACGCATCATGTCCAAGCCCCTGCCCACCGCCGTGCGCACCCACCTCACCGCGCTGCGCGCCCTGCTGGTCCTGACGGTGCTCCTCGGCATCGCCTACCCGCTGCTGGTCACCGGCATCTCCCAACTGGCCTTCGCCGACAAGGCGAACGGCTCGATCGTGAAGGCCGACGGCAGGGAGGCCGGCTCCGGCCTGCTGGGCCAGAGCTTCGACCTCCCCAGGCAGAACCCCGACGACCCGGACGAGGCCCCCCGGCCGGACCCGAAGTGGTTCCAGCCGCGGCCCGGCGCCTACGACCCGACCGCCTCCGGCGCCTCCAACCTGGGCCCCGGCAGCGAGGACCTCACCAAGACCGTCGAGGAACGCCGCGCGGCCGTCGCCGCGTTCGACGGCGTCGACCCGGCGGGCGTCCCGGCCGACGCGGTCACCGCCTCCGGTTCCGGCCTCGATCCGCACATCTCCACCGCCTACGCCCGCCAGCAGGTCGACCGGGTCGCCAGGGCCCGCGACCTGCCGGCCGACACCGTCCGCAAGCTGGTCGACGAGTACACCGACGGCCGCTCCCTGGGCTTCCTCGGGCAGCCGGGCGTCAACGTCGTCCTGCTGAACAGGGCGCTGGCGGAACAGAAGTGACGGCCGTGCGGTCGGACGGATGAGACGGGCCGACCCGGGCCGGGGCCACCACCCCGCGCCCGGGCCGGCCCGCCGGCCGTCCACCGGACGGGAGCCCCGGACCCACCAGGAACCCACAACGAAAGAGCAGCGCCCATGGCCCGCGACCTCACCCCCGGCACCGGCCACCGACGCGGCCGGCTGAGGGTGTACCTCGGCTCCGCCCCCGGTGTCGGCAAGACCTACCGGATGCTGGACGAGGCACGGCGCAGACGCGACCGCGGCGCGGACGTCGTCGTCGGCTGGATCGAGTGCCACGGCCGCCGCCACACCGAGGGCATGCTCACCGGGCTGGAGGTCCTGCCGAGAGTCCACCGCTCCTACCGGGACGGCGACTTCGAGGAGATGGACCTGGACGCCGCGCTGGCCCGCCGGCCCGCCGTCCTCCTGGTCGACGAACTCGCCCACACCAACATCCCCGGCGGGCGCAACGGCAAGCGCTGGCAGGACGTCGAGGAACTGCTGGACGCCGGGATCGACGTCATCACCACCGTCAACATCCAGCACCTGGAGTCGCTGAACGACGTCGTCCAGAAGATCACCGGCATCCCGCAGCGCGAGACCGTCCCGGACGAGGTGGTCCGCCGGGCCGACCAGATCGAACTCGTCGACATGGCCCCCCAGGCGCTGCGCCGCCGGATGGCCCACGGCAACGTCTACCGGGCGGAGAAGGTGGACGCCGCGCTCTCCAACTACTTCCGGGTCGGCAACCTCACCGCCCTGCGCGAACTCGCCCTGCTCTGGGTGGCCGGACGGGTCGACGAGGGGCTGCGCGACTACCGGGCCAGCCACAACATCGACCGGGTCTGGGAGACCCGCGAACGCGTCGTGGTCGCCCTCACCGGCGGTCCCGAGGGGGAGACCCTGGTCCGGCGCGGCGCCCGCATCGCGGACCGCACGGCCGGCGGCGACCTGCTCGCCGTCCACGTCACCCGCAGCGACGGCCTGGCCGGCGCCTCCTCCGGCGCGCTCGCCCAGCAGCGGCGGCTGGTGGAGACCCTCGGCGGCAGCTACCACGTGGTCGTCGGCGACGACATCCCCACCGCGCTGCTCGCCTTCGCCCGGGCCCACGACGCCACCCAGCTCGTCCTCGGCACCAGCCGCCGGGGCCGCACCACCCGCTTCCTCACCGGCCCCGGCATCGGCGAGACCACCGTGGACGCCTCGGAGGACATCGACGTCCACATGGTCACCCACGCCTTCACCGGCCGCGGCCGGCTGCCCGCGCTCGGCCGCCGCCACTCCCGGCGGCGCACCGTCGCGGGCTTCGCCGCCGGCCTCGTGGTGCCCTGGCTGCTCACCGGGCTGCTCTCGCGGTCCCACGAAACCGTCAACCTCACCACCGACGCGCTGATCTTCCAGCTCGGCGTGGTCGTGGTCGCCCTGCTCGGCGGGGCGACCTCGGCGCTGCTGGCCTCGGTCGTCGCCTCGGTGCTGCTCAACTACTTCTTCATCCCGCCGGTCCACGACTTCACCGTCGGCGAGACCAACAACATCATCGCCCTGGTGGTCTTCGCCGCCGTGGCGCTGACCGTCTCCACGGTCGTGGACCGCGCCACCCGGCTGACCACCCGGGCCGCCCGGGCCACCGCCGAGGCCGAGACCCTCTCCACCCTGGCCGGCAGCGTGCTGCGCGGCGCCGACGCGCTGCCGGCCCTGCTGGAGAAGTCCCGGACCGCCTTCGGGATGGACTCGGTCGCCCTGCTGGAGCGCACCGGCGGCGGGGTGCTGGCCTCCTGCGACACCGCCGGGGGCAGCGCGGGCGGTACGGGTACCGCGGGTACGGGCAGCGCGGGCGGTACGGGAGGGCCGGGTGGCGGTGAGCCGGCGCCGGGCACCGCCGCGGAGACCACCGAGGTCCCGGTCGGACCCGACGCCGTCCTCGTGCTCACCGGCCGCCGGCTGCCCGCCGCCGACCAGCGCGTCCTCACCGCCTTCGCCGCCCACGTGGCCGCCGCCCTGGAACGCGACCGGCTCGCCGTCGTCGCCGCCGAGGTCGAACCGATCAGGGCCGCCGACCGGATGCGCACCGCCCTGCTCGCCGCCGTCAGCCACGACCTGCGCACCCCGCTCGCCGCCGCCCTCGCGTCCGTCGGCTCGCTGCGCAGCCCCGACGTCGAGTTCTCGGCCGAGGACCGGTCCGAACTCCTCGCCACCGCCGACGAGTCCCTCGTGAAACTCACCCGCCTGGTGGACAACCTGCTCGACATGAGCCGCCTGCAGGCGGGTGCGCTCACCCTGCACCTCGCCGAGACCCACCTCGACGACATCCTGCCGCGCGCCCTCGACACCCTGGCCGACCCGTACGCGCCGGTGCAGCCGCTCGACCTGGAGGCCGTGCCGCCGGTCCTCGCCGACCCGCCGCTGCTGGAGCGCGTCCTCGCCAACGTGATCACCAACGCGCTGCGCCACAACGCCCCCGGCGCGCCCGTGCTGGTCACCGCCAGCCACCACGCCGGGCGGGTCGAACTGCGGGTGATCGACCGCGGCCCCGGCATCGCCCCCGAGGACCGCGACCGGGTCTTCCTGCCCTTCCAGCGCCTCGGCGACACCGACAACACCCAGGGCGTCGGCCTCGGCCTCGCCCTCTCCCGCGGTCTGGCCGAGGCGATGGGCGGCAGCCTGGAGGTCGAGGACACCCCCGGCGGCGGCACCACGATGCTGCTCACCCTGCCCGCGGCGAGGCCCGCCGCCGCGATGCCCCCCACCGCCGAGTCCCCCGTCGCCGAGCAGCCCCCCGCCGAGCAGCCCCCCGCCGAGTCCCCCGTCGTCGAGCAGCCCCCCGCCCCGACGCCGCCCGCCCCGCCCCGGCCCGCGCGGCACCCCGGGGAGGCCCGCCCATGAGCGAGATCCTCGTCGTCGACGACGAGCCCGCCCTGCTCCGCACCCTGCGGATCAACCTCGGCGCCCGGCAGTACGCCGTCCGCACCGCCGCCACCGGCGGCGAGGCCCTGGACCGGGCCGCGCGCCGTGCCCCCGACGCCGTGCTGCTCGACCTCGGCCTGCCCGACCTGGACGGCATGGAGGTCATCCGGGGCCTGCGCCGCCGCAGCGCGGTGCCGATCATCGTGCTGTCCGGCCGGTCCGGCGCCGCCGACAAGGTGGAGGCGCTGGACGCCGGCGCCGACGACTACCTCACCAAGCCGTTCCTGATGGAGGAACTGCTGGCCCGGCTGCGCGCCGTGCTGCGCCGCCCGCCCGTGGCGGGCCCGGGGGCGCCCCCGGCGGTGATCGGCGACCACACCGTGGACCTCGGCACCACCACCGTGACCGGCCCGGACGGGCCGGTGCGGCTCACTCCGACCGAGTGGCGGATCCTCGCGCTGCTGCTGGCCGACCCGGGCCGGCTGGTGCCGGGACGGCGGATCCTGCGCGAGGTCTGGGGGCCGGCCCAGGAACAGCGCGGCAACTACCTGCGGGTCTACCTGGCCGCGCTGCGCCGCAAGCTGGAGCGCGATCCGGCCCGGCCCCGCCACCTGATCACCGAGCCGGGGATCGGCTACCGGTACGTGCCCTGAAGGCCTCCGCGCGTCAACGATCCGTCAGGAGCGGGCGGTCCGGTGCCAACAGCGCGTCAAGGGGTGCGGAGGGGGGCGGTTCGCGGGCGTAGCGTCGGTGACGAGGAAGCGGCCCCGCTCCAGTGGGGGATGCCCGGGGCCGCTTCGCCGCTCCGGCGGCCACCGGTGGGGGAGGGGCGTGCGGTGCCGGCACC
>NZ_JBHJRC010000147.1:0-19627 GCF_042261735.1 Kitasatospora sp. NPDC056327
GGCCGCCACCGCCTCGGTGCGGCTGCTCAACCACCCCGCCCACCTGCGCTGCCGCCGCCGCCCGCGGTGGGGCGGGGCGCGGGGGGGGGCGCCCGCCCCGGCGCACGGGCCGGACGGACCACCGTCCGGCCCGGCGCGCTACCGCGGCTCAGTGCACCTCGGTGACCACCACGTCCAGCTGCCACGGCCTGCGCGCGGTCCCCTCGGCGGCCACCTCCACCCGGTGGCCCAGCCCGTCCAGCGCGTCCAGCAGCTCGCCCGGGGTCTTCGGTTCGGCGCCCGCCACCAGCAGGTCGCGGACCAGCCGGCCCTTGGTCGCCTTGTTGAAGTGGCTGACGACCGTCCGCCTCCCGTCGCGTTCCTGGAGCACCCGCACGGTCGCGGTCTGGGAGACCACCTCGCCGGCCGGCTTCCAGGCCGCCGCGTAGGCGGAGGAGCGCAGGTCCAGCACCAGTCCGTCGGCGGCCTGCGGCAGCACGTCCGTCATCGCGCGCCGCCAGTACGCGCCGAGCGCCCCCGGTCCGGGGAGTTTCACCCCCATCGAGCAGCGGTACGGCGGGATGCGGTCACTGATCCGCACCGCGCCCCAGAGCCCGGAGAACACCAGCAGACTCCGCTCGGCCCGCTCGTACGCGGCCTCGTCCAGCGTCGCCAGGCCGAGGTTGTCGAACAGCACCCCGGTGTACACCCGCCCGGCCGGGAACGCGCCCGCGGTCGGCAGCCCCGCGTTGCGGGCCACCTCGCCGCGCAGCCCCGGGCTGAGCCCGAGCACCCCGGCGGCGGTGTCCTCGTCGCCCCGGCACAGGGAGACCAGCGCGTCCAGCACCTCCGACCGGGCCGCCGTCAGTCCGGGCAGCGACAGCCCGTCGAGCGCCACCGGCACGCCGTCCCCGGACGCGGCCTTACCCTCCGAGGGCGGCAACAGCACCAGCACGACGGACTCCTCCACACTTCGCGGCCACGGACCACGCCACCCTACGCAACCCGCCCCGACCCCGGGAAACGGCTGGTCACGGCGGCTCCGGCGCCGAGCGCCAGGCAGAGCGGCGCGTAGTACCGGGTGTCCATCCGCCGGAACCGCTCGCTGCTCCCGGCCAGCCCGAGCCCGGACACCACCAGGCCGCCCGCCCCGCGGGCCAGCAGCACCGCCGCGACCGTCCGCACCCCGGCCCGCCGCACCCGCGCGGGTCCCACCGCCGGGGCCACCCCGGCCTCCGCCGCCACCAGGTACGCGGCCGTCCCCAGCGCCCCGGCCACCGCCAGGCACGCCGCCACCGGGGGCACCCCCTCGCCCGAGCCGACCACGGTGTCCGCGAACTCCCCGGGCGTGCGCAGCGGCCACGGCGTCACCGTCCACACCGCGTGCAGCGCCCCCACCGCCGCGAGCCCCCCGGCCACCGCCGTCCCCACACCCCGCGCCACCGCTTCCCGCGCCACCGCACCCATCGCCCGGACCTCCGTTCCCGCCGACTCCCCGGCCCCGCCCACGCTACGACCCCTTACACCCCGGCCCCGCCCGGGCCGACCCCGGTCCGTTCGGCGGGCGGGGCCGGTCGGGGCGACCTACGCTGCGTCCATGCCCCGCCGAAAACTGCGTGTCAAGGCCGCCGACTCCGCCCGGATCAACGCCGAGCTGGCCGGGCTGCGGGCCGCTCTGGAGATCCGCACCGAGTGGCCCGAGGCCGTGCTGGCGGAGGCCGAACTGGCCGCCGGCTCGCCGCGGCTGCCGGACCACGACGCCACCGAGCTGCCGCTGTTCACCGTCGACCCGCCCGGCTCCCGGGACCTCGACCAGGCCATGCACCTCGCCCACCGCCCCGGCGGCGGCTACCGGGTGCACTACGCGATCGCCGACGTCGCCGCCTTCGTCCGCCCCGGCGGCGCGATCGACGAGGAGGCCCGCCGCCGGGTGCAGACCCTGTACTTCCCCGACCGCCGCGTCCCGCTGCACCCCGCCCGGCTCTCCGAGGACGCCGCCAGCCTGCTGCCCGGCGAGACCCGCCCCGCCCTGCTCTGGCAGCTGGACCTGGACGCCGACGGCGCGGTCGTCCTGGCCGACCTGCGCCGCGCCGTGGTCCGCTCGCACCGCCGCCTCGACCACGCCGCCGTCCAGCGCGCCGTGGACGCCGGCGGCGCCGACGAGCAGCTCGCCCTGCTCGCCACCGTCGGCCGGCTGCGCGAGGAGCGGGAGCGCGAGCGCGGCGGGATCAGCCTGCCGGTGCCCGAGCAGGAGATCGAGGAGACCCCGC
Source organism: Kitasatospora sp. NPDC056327 (assembly GCF_042261735.1). Taxonomy (NCBI): domain Bacteria; kingdom Bacillati; phylum Actinomycetota; class Actinomycetes; order Kitasatosporales; family Streptomycetaceae; genus Kitasatospora; species Kitasatospora sp. NPDC056327. The sequence goes on from NZ_JBHJRC010000147.1 coordinate 2,250, forward strand.
GCGGCTACGTCCTCGCCTACCGCGCGCCGGTCCCCGCCGACGGCTGGAACGCCCAGATCTCGCTGCTCACCGGCATGGCCGCCGCCGAGCTGATGCTGGACGCGGGCGTCGGCCTGCTGCGCACCCTGCCCGCGGCCCCGCCCGCCGCGTACGAGCGGCTGCGCCGCACCGCCCGGGCGCTGGACGTGGACTGGCCGGAGGGGCTGCCCTATCCGGACCTGGTCCGCTCGCTCGACCCGGAGCGCCCGCTGCACGCCGCCTTCCTCAACGAGTGCGCCGGGCTGCTGCGCGGTGCCGGGTACCGGGCCTTCGACGGGAGCCGCGGGATCCCCGTGCCGGCCGACCCGGCGCACGCCGCGCTGGCCGCGCCGTACGCGCACTGCACCGCGCCGCTGCGCCGGCTGGGGGACCGGTTCGCGCAGGAGGTCTGCGCGGCCGTCGCGGCGGGCGAGGAGGTGCCGGACTGGGCGCGCGAGGCGCTCACCGCCGTGCCGGCGCTGATGGCGGCGGGGGACCGCCGTTCGGGTGAGGTCGAGCGGGCCTGCGTGGACCTCGTGGAGGCGGAGCTGCTGACCGGCCGGGTGGGCGAGGACTTCCCGGCGGTGGTCATCGACGTGGACGGGAAGCGGCCCGGCCGCGGCACCGTCCAGCTGCGCGAACCCGCCGTCCGGGCCCGCTGCGAGCGCGCCGGCGGGGGCCCGGACGGCGGGTCCGACGGGGTGTCACCCGCCACCGCCCTGCCGCTCGGCGCGCGGATCACCGCCCGGCTCACCACCGCCGACCCGACCACCCGGACGGTCCGCTTCGCCGCCGTCTGAGCCCGGTCCCGGTGGGAGGATCGACCCGTGCCCGAAGCGACCCTCCCGAGCCCGCCGTCCGCCGCCGATCCCGGACGGCGCCGACGGCAGCTCGTCCTGGCGATCTGCTGCCTGAGCCTGTTCATCGTCGGTCTCGACAACACCGTGGTGAACATCGCCCTCCCGGAGATCCAGAAGGACCTGGACGCCCCCGCCTCCGGACTGCAGTGGATCATCGACGCCTACACCCTGGTGCTGGCCTCGCTGCTGATGTTCTTCGGCTCGCTGGCCGACCGCGTCGGCCGCCGCCGGGTGTTCCAGACCGGCCTGCTGGTCTTCGTGCTCGGCTCGCTGCTCTGCAGTCTGGCGCCCGGCCTGGAGTGGCTGGTGCTGTTCCGGGCGGTGCAGGCGGTGGGCGGTTCGATGCTCAACCCGGTGGCGATGTCGATCATCACCAACACCTTCACCGAACCGCGCGAACGGGCCCGGGCGATCGGGATCTGGGGCGGCGTGGTGGGCATCTCGATGGCGCTCGGGCCGCTGCTCGGCGGCTTCCTGGTGCACGCGGCCGGCTGGCCGGCGATCTTCCTGATCAACGTTCCGGTGGGCCTGCTGGCCTGCCTGCTGACCGCCCGTTACGTCCCCGAGTCCCGCGCGCCCCGGCCCCGCCGGCCGGACCCGGTGGGGCAGTCGCTGATGGTGGTGCTGCTCGGCTGCGGCACCGCCGCGATCATCGAGGGCCCCGGGCACGGCTGGACGTCCCCGCTGATCCTGGGCCTGGCGGTGGCCGCGCTCGCCGCCCTGATCGCCTTCCCGCTCTGGGAGCGGCGGGTGGCCGAGCCGCTGGTCGACCCCCGGTTCTTCCGCAGCGCGCCCTTCACCGGCGCCACCGTGACCGCCGTCTGCGCCTTCGCCTCGCTCGGCGGTTTCCTCTTCCTCAACACCATCTACCTGCAGGTCGTCCGGGGCTGGAGCCCGGTCGAGGCAGGCCTGTGGACGCTGCCGATGGCCGTGATGATGCTGGTCTGCGCGCCGCTGTCGGGCCGGATCGTCGGTGCCCGGGGGCCGCGGGTGCCGCTGGTGCTGGCCGGCCTGGGCCTGATCGCGAGCGGTCTGCTGCTCACCCGGCTGGCCGCGGACTCCCCGCCGGCGCTGCTGCTGGCGGCGTACGGGCTGTTCGGCTTCGGCTTCGGCTTCGTCAACGCGCCGATCACCAACGCCGCGGTCTCCGGCATGCCGCGCGCCCAGGCCGGGGTGGCGGCGGCGGTCGCCTCGACCAGTCGGCAGGTCGGCCAGTCGCTCGGCGTCGCGGTGATCGGGACCGTGGTCGCCTCCGCCGTGACCGGGCCGGTCGCCACCGGCTTCGCCCCCGCGACCCACACCGGCTGGTACGTCGTGGCCGGGCTCGGCACCGTGATCCTGCTGCTCGGCCTGGTCACCACCTCCGCCTGGGGCACCGCGACCGCTGCCCGGGTGGCCGCCCGCCTCGGCGGCGACCCGCCCCTGAGCCGCCCCGGAGTACGGGAGGCCCCGCCCGAGCGGCTACCATGACCACACGGCGGAAGAGCCGGCCGGGCGGCCGCGACGGGTCCTTCGGGACCCGCCGAGGAACGTCCGGGCTCCACAGAGCAGGGTGGTGGGTAACGCCCACCCGGGGTGACCCGCGGGACAGTGCCACAGAAAACAGACCGCCCGCCGCTTCGGCGACGGGTAAGGGTGAAACGGTGGTGTAAGAGACCACCAGCGGCCGGGGTGACCCGGCCGGCTCGGTAAACCCCACCTGGAGCAAGGTCAAGATCGGCGCCCCAGGGCGCCGTGCGCGGATGTCCGAGGGCTGCTCGCCCGAGTCCGCGGGTGGACCGCACGAGGCTGTCGGCAACGGCAGCCCTAGATGGATGGCCGTCTCCCCGGCCCGCGCAAGCGGACCGGGTGACAGAACCCGGCGTACAGGCCGACTCTTCCGCCGCCGGCTTCGACGAAGGCCCCCGACCTGCTGTTCACGCAGGTCGGGGGCCTTCGTCGTGCCGGGGCGGGTCAGCCCGGGTGGGTGCCGACGGCGTCGCGGATCTGGTCGCCGAGGCCGCCGCTGACGCGGGCGCAGTTGGCGCAGCAGAAGAACATGCCGGCCACCTCGACGCCGTGCCCGACGATGCGGACGTTGCAGTGCTCGCAGCGGGGCGCGAGCTTCTCCATCGCGCACTCGAAGCTGTCGAAGGTGTAGACGTCGCCGGTGACCGTCTTGATCTCGAAGGCCAGCCAGTAGTCGTTGCCGCAGGTGACACAGATGGCCATGGCGGCGCACTTCCTTCCGGACGGAGGGGGAGGGCCGGGCGGGTTCCGCCCGGCCCTCCCAGTGTCCGGGGCGCCGGGGAGGGGGGCCACCCGGCGGAGCCGGACCGGTCAGGCGGAGCGGGCGGAGAGGTCCTCCAGGGCGCGGACGGCGCGTTCGGCGTCGTCGGCGGCGACGAAGAGGTGGTCGTGGTGGAAGCCGGCCACCACGTTGCAGCCGATGCCCTCCCCGGCCAGCCGGGCCGCGACGGCGGCGGTCAGGCCCACGGCCTCCAGGGCCGAGTGGATCCGCAGGGTGATCCAGGCGGCCACGTAGGTGTACGGCAGGCCGAGCGCGTCGGCCTCCTCCCGGGCGACCACCACCGTCACCCCCTCGGGCTCGGCGACGGTGGCCACCGGCCGCAGTCCGGCGGGCACCTTGGTGGGCAGCGTGCAGTAGACGTACCGCCCCGGGTTGAGCACGGGGCGAAGGTCGCGCAGCAGTGTCGTGAGGTCTCGTTCTCCGGCCATGCCCGCACCGTAGCGGGCGGCCGCCGGGCAGCGGGGGAGGGTGTATCGGAAAGCGTTGACGGTCGACAGTCACCGATATATCGTCGAGTTATCGGGATGGTTGTCCGACTGTCCCGAACGAGCGCTTGCAAGGCCGCCGCGAGCGGCCGGGACGGGAGGTGGGTGCGATGCGCCCAGGACGATTCCGCGGTGAGGGCGGCCCCGGTGGCTGCCGTCCGGGGCCGGAGTTCGCCGGCGTACCCGGTGAGCACGGTGAGTACGGGGAGGGCCGGGGGGCGTTCGGCCACTTCGGCCCGCCGCCGTTCGGCGGTGCGCCGGGCCGGCCGCCGGGCGGGCCGTGGGGGCGCGGCTTCGGCGGGCCCCCGTGGGCCCGCGGCGGCGGGCGGCGCGGCGGCCGGGCCAGGCGCGGGGACGTGCGGGCCTCGCTGCTGGCGCTGCTGAGGGAGCGGCCGATGCACGGCTACGAGATGATCGCCGAGATCGCGGAGCGGTCCGGCGGGGCGTGGCGGCCGAGCCCGGGTTCGGTCTACCCGACCCTCCAGCTGCTGGAGGAGGAAGGGCTGGTCACGGTGGAGGAGACCGGCGGCAAGCGGCTGGTCTCGCTCACCGGGGCGGGCCGGACGGAGGCCGAGGCCGGGCCGGACGAGCCGTGGGCGGAGGCCGGTCAGGAGGTCGACTGGGCCGCGGTCCAGGAGGTCGGCCAGGCGCTCGCCGCGGTGGACCAGGCCGTTCGGCAGGTCATGGCGACGGGCACCGAGGCGCAGCGCGCCAAGGGGCTCGCGGCGCTCAACGAGACCCGCAAGAAGCTGTACCTGATCCTCGCCGAGGACGACTGATCGGCACCGGGCGCCGGCACCGGGCCCGCGACCGGTACCGGCCACCGGTGCCGGAGGCGTCGCCGGTGGGCGCCGCCGCCGCTCAGGGGCGGACGGCGAACAGCGCCACGCAGGCGAGCAGCAGCACCGTCCACCCGAACCAGAGCCAGCCGTTGGAGCCGAGCACCGCGCTGTAGACGCTGACCACCACCAGCAGGCCGGCCGTGACCGCGGCCACCTGCCGGTTGTGGTGGTTCACCGCCTCGGCGCGGCTCCTCGGGTGCCTGGGGTGCCGTACGGTTCTCGCCATCGCCGTCCTCCCGCGAGGGGGAGGCGGCCGTCACCCGGACGCGCGGGCCGTGGCCGCCTCGTCGTACTCGTAACGCCAGAACCAGCGGGCGCCCCGCTGCTGCTTGGCCCGGACGTACACCAGTGTGCGCGCCGGGGTGTCCCCGTGCGAGGGGACCGGCACGGTGTACTTCCTGGGCACGCCGTACATCGGCCCCAGCGGGACGGGGAGGATCCGGCCGTCCAGGGGGCCGCCGACGAATTCGGTGTCCGCGCTCTTCACCCCACCAGGGTCTCACTCCGCCCTGGCCTGCGAGGACGGGCCGCGGAGGCGGCCGACCCGGGCGCCGGGCGGAGGCGGTGTGACGGCCGGGTGCCGGGAGTGTGACCGGAGAGGCACCGCCCCCGGTCATCCGGAAGGCCCGCGCACCCTTATCCTTCCTGTTACGCCCTCGGGGTCCACCCGGGTCAGCGGGCCCGTACGGGCCGGGCGAGGCGCACCTCACCGTGCCCGCCGGGCCGCCGAGCCGCAGCCGTCGTGCCGCAGTGACTCCGTACCGTGACCCCGGCGTCGGCCGCCCGGCAACCCCGGCTCCGGCTGGCAGGGCGCGGGACTGCAGGGCCGAGCACCACCCGGGGAAGCAGCGGGGGGCGCCGTGCGTTGCGTCGAGTGGTACGTCGAACGCTGTGTCGCACCAGGCACGGCAATGCGCGGAAGGGGCCCGATGGAATCCGGCGGCAGGTGGACGGCCTGGTGGCAGAAGCGTGATCGTGAACGGGGCCGGTCGGCGGCCACCGACAGTCCCGCCGCCAGACTGGACCAGCTGCTCGGCGCGGTCCGCGCCGGGTTCCCGCTGGCGCCCGCCGCGCATCCGGCCGGCTACCGCTGTTCCTGCGACCGGGTGGCCTGTCCGGCCCCGGCCCGGCACCCGGTCTCCTTCGCCTGGCAGACCCAGGCCACCACGGACCCGGAACAGCTCGCCCGCTGGCTCTCCCGGGACCCGCAGGCCAACTTCGTCACCGCCACCGGCCGCGCCCACGACGTCCTGGACGTGCCGGTCGAAGCCGGGCGCCTCGCCCTGGAGCGGCTGACCGCGCTGGGCGTCGAGGGTCCGGTCGCCGCCGTCGGCGAGGACCGCTACCTGTTCTTCACCAGCACCAGGGGCACCCCGGTGGACGAGGACGAGTGGTGGCCGAGCGCCCTGGACTCCACGCCGGACACCATGTCCGAGCACCCCGGGCTGCGCTGGCACTGCCGCGGCTCGTACACCCTGCTGCCGCCGGCCGCGCTGCCGGACGGCTCCGAGGTGCGCTGGCTGCGCGGGCCCGAGCAGCCGCTGCCGGATCCGCTGCGCGTCCTGGACGTGCTGACCGACGCCTGCACCGAGGTGGGCGCCGTCGCCGAGGAGCAGTGGCTCATCGGCTGACCGGTGCGCACCCCGGTGCAGGCGTCGGTCCGGGCGCGGATCCGCCCGTCGCGCCGGTCCGGTCACCCGGGCCCGGCGGCCGCGGCCGGGGCCGTGACGGCGGGTACCGCCACGGCCTGCGCCGCTACGGCAGGGTGAGGACCTCCGCGCCGTCCGCCGTGACGACCAGGGTGTGCTCGAACTGGGCGGTGCGCTTGCGGTCCTTGGTGACGACCGTCCAGCCGTCCTCCCAGATCTCGTAGTCGTAGGTGCCCAGGGTCAGCATCGGCTCGATGGTGAACGTCATGCCCGGCTTGATCACCTCGGTCGCCCGCTCGCTGTCGTAGTGGGGGACGATCAGGCCGGAGTGGAACGACGTGTTGATGCCGTGCCCGGTGAAGTCCCGCACCACGCCGTAGTCGAAGCGCTTGGCGTAGGACTCGATGACCCGCCCGATGACGTTGATCCGGCGGCCGGGCTTGACCGCCTTGATCGCCCGGTCGAGCGACTCCCGGGTCCGCTCGACCAGCAGCCGGGACTCCTCGTCCACGTCGCCCACCGGGTACGTGGCGTTGAGGTCGCCGTGCACCCCGTGGATGAACGCGGTCGCGTCGATGTTGACGATGTCGCCGTCCTGGAGGACGGTCGAGTCGGGGATGCCGTGGCAGATGACCTCGTTGACCGAGGTGCAGATCGACTTGGGGAAGCCCCGGTAGCCGAGGTCGGACGGGTAGGCGCCGTGGTCGCACATGTACGCGTGGGCGACCGCGTCCAGCGCGTCCGTGGTGACGCCGGGGGCGATCAGCGCGGCCGCCTCCGCCATCGCCCGGGCGGCGATCCCGCCGGCGATCCGCATCTTCTCGATCGTCTCGGCGGTCTGCACCTCGGGCCCGGTGTACGGCGTCGGGGCGGGCTTCCCGACGTACTCGGGGCGCGCGATGTGCGCCGGGACCTTGCGGGTGGGGGACTGGATGCCGGGTACGAGAGCCATGGCGGCGAGTCTAGTTGGCGGGGCCCGCGGGCCCGCTCCGGGCGGCGGGTGTGCGGACGCTCCCGGGGCGGGGAATGATCGGGACGACGCGACGCCGCCACCGGCCCGGTGGCGGGGCCCCGGCCCGCCGCCAGTACCCCGGACGCACCAAGTACCCAGACCGCAGACAACGGAGGCGACCACCATGCCCCTGGGATTCCACCGCAGCAAGCCGACCGGCCGACCCGGCGAGTGGTTCTACTGCATCAAGCACGGCAAGGTCGAGGAGGGGCCGGAGTGCCCGGCCAAGGACCGGCTCGGCCCGTACGGCACCCGGGAGGAGGCGGCGCACGCGCTGGAGACCGCCGAGCTGCGCAACCGGGAGTGGACGAACGACCCGCGCTGGGACGACCGGCCGCAGGACGGCTCCCGGGAGTAGCGACGGCCCGGGAGGCCCCGGCGGCTACCCCGCGGCGGCGGTGCTCTCCTCGGCCGTCGGCGCCGGCCCGGTGACGCCCCGCCCCGCGGCGTCCGGCCCCGGGCCGCCCCGCCCCGCGGAGTCCCGCTCGCCGGCGCCCCGCTCCGCGGCCGCCCGCTCCGCCGCGGCCCGCTCGTGCTCGGCGCGGACGGCTGCGGCGTGCGGGTCGGTGCGGTCGTCGTAGGAGAGCAGCCGGGGCAGCGCGGTGGCGAGCGCGAGCACGCCCACCACGCAGGCGACGCCGCCCATCCACACCGAGGCCCGGACGCCGACCAGCCCGGCCATGCCGCCGGCCCGGACCTGGCCGAGCTGCGGCCCGACCGAGTAGCTGAGCAGCTCGACCCCGGCCATCCGGCCGCGCACCCCGTCCGGGATCGACTGGTTCCACAGCGTGGAGCGGGCCACCCCGCTGATCTGGTCGGCACCCCCGGCCAGGGCCAGGAAGAGCAGCACCAGCCAGACCGAGCCGGACAGGCCCGCGAAGGCGATCGCCACGCCCCAGCCGAGCGCGGCGACCAGCAGCAGCCGGCCGTGCCGGTGGATCCGGGACGTCCAGCCGCTGGTGACCGAGACGAGCAGGGCGCCGACCGCCGAGGCGGCGTACATCGGGCCGAGCGCCCAGTCGGCGTGCAGTTCGGCGGCCAGGAACGGGAAGATCGCCACCGGGAAGGCGAACAGCATCGCGCACAGGTCGATCGCGTAGGTGCCGAGCAGGTCCTTGCGGCTCCAGGCGTACCGGACCCCGGTGAGCACGGCCCGCACCGACGGCTTCTCGCCGCCGGTCGGCGGAGGTACGGCGCGGATCCGGGCGAGCAGCAGCAGCGAGGCGGCGAAGGTCACCACGTCCAGGGCGTACGCGGTCTGCACCCCGGCGACCGTCACCACGACGCCCGCCAGGGTCGGCCCGGCCACCGAACCGACGTTGCGGTAGAGGGAGTTGAGCGCGAAGGCGGCGGTCAGCTGGTCGTGCGGCACGATCCGCGGGGTGAGCGCGTCCAGCGACGGCCGCTGCAGGCCGTCGGCCGCGGCGACCAGGGCCGCCACCAGGTAGACGGGCCACAGCACGGGCGTCGGCAGCAGTGCGTTGAGCAGCAGCAGGACGCTGAGCAGACCGAGGCCGGCCTCCGCGAACAGCACCAGGCGGCGGCGGTCCAGGGCGTCGGCGAGGGCGCCGCCCCAGAGGCCGAAGACGATCAGCGGGACCAGCTCGAAGGCACCGACCAGGCCGACCGCGAACGAGGAGTCGGTGAGCTCCTTGATCTGCAGCGGCACGGCGACGTAGGTCAGGAAGCTCCCGAAGCTGGTGACGCAGCCGGAGAGCCAGAGCAGGCGGAAGTCCCGCGAGGAGCGCCAGGGAGTGAGGTCGGGGGTGACCGCGCGCAGCAGGGAACCCGCCCGACCGGTCGAGGGTTGGTCGGCGTCGTTCACGAGCGACCATCCTGCGGGGGCGCCCGGCCGGACCGCAACGGGTTTTCGCGCCCACCGGAGCGGCCCGTCCGCTCGGCGGAGCCGTCCCGGAGCCGTCCCGGAACCGTCCCGGAACCGGGCGGCCCGCCGCACCCGAGCCGGGCCGCCCGCCCGGCCGCCGGGGAGGCGACGTGCCCGCCCTCACCAGCGGCTGATCGCCGGGCCCGCCGTGAGCTGCCCGGCGAGCGCCGCCAGCCGTCCCAGCCCCCGCCGCCCGGCCGGCTGCCCGGCGGCGGCGCTGACCAGGTGCTGGGCGAGGTCGAACGGCTCCTCGTCGGCGGTGCCGACGGCCAGCCGCCGGTGCGCCAGTCCGGCCAGGTCGGCGTGCTCGCCCGGATCGTCGGCCGCCGCGCCGTCCACCGCCAGCACCGTCGCGCCGTGCCGCCGGGCGTCGTGCACCCGCTCCAGCAGCGGTACGCCGGCCGCCGCCGGTGCGACCACCAGGACGGTCGCGCCGCGCCCGGCCCCGGTCAGCCGCTGCAGACCGTGCGCGAGATGGGCCGGCGCCCGGGCCGGGACCCGGTGCCGCAGCAGGGTCGGGGCCAGCCGGGGGACGTCCGACCAGGCGGCCTCGTCCTCCAGGTGGGCGGCCAGGTGCCAGGGCTCGTAGGCCTCGGTCCCGACCAGCAGCAGCTCGCCCGCGCCGCGCCGGGAGACCGCGTGCCGCAGCTCACCGGCGAACCCGCCGACCGCCTCCGGCCAGCCGGTGCCGGCCAGCCGCTCGCGTAGTGCCGAAACTCTCACCGCGTCCATGGCGGACAGGATGACGCGGCGGCCCGGCGGTTTGGCAGGATCGGCCCATGACTTCCCTCGATTCAGCGACAAACCCGGCCCACGAGCCGCCGGACGTCTCGCAGCTCGTCGTCGGCGTCCTCGGCGGCACCGGCGACCAGGGGCGGGGGCTGGCCCTGCGGCTGGCCGGGGCCGGCCAGCGGGTGATCATCGGCTCGCGCGACGCCGCCCGGGCGCAGGCCGCGGCGGACGGGATCGGCCGCGGCGTGCGCGGCGCCGACAACGCCACCACCGCGCGCGAGAGCGACATCGTGATCGTCGCGGTGCCCTGGGACGGCCACGCCGCCACGCTCACCGCGCTCCGCGAGGAGCTGACCGGCAAGATCGTGGTGGACTGCGTCAACCCGCTCGGCTTCGACAAGCAGGGCGCCTACGCGCTCGTCCCGGAGGAGGGCAGCGCCGCCCAGCAGGCCGCCGCCCTGCTGCCGGACTCCCGGGTGACCGCCGCCTTCCACCACCTCTCGGCGGTGCTGCTGCAGGACGAGTCGATCGAGCGGATCGACACCGACGTGATGGTGCTCGGCGACGAGCGGGCCGCCACCGACCTGGTGCAGGCGCTGGCCGGCCGGATCCCCGGCATGCGCGGCGTCTTCGCGGGCCGGCTGCGCAACGCGCACCAGGTGGAGTCGCTGGTGGCGAACCTCATCTCGGTCAACCGCCGCTACAAGGCGCACGCGGGTCTGCGGATCACCGACGTCTGACCGACGTCTGACCGACGTCTGACCGGCGACGGCCCGGTCCGTCCGGTCGCCGGACCGGAGCGCCGGCCTCACCCCTGGACCGGGTCCGGGGGTGAGGTCGGCGACAATGGGGGCCGACCTCGCCCCCGGCCCCAGGAGTCCCCCGCCATGCCCCGCACGTCCGTCCTCGCCTCGTTCGTCGTCGTCCTGGCCCTGGCCGCCGCCGTGGTCTCGCTGGTGCAGGGCTGGTGGATCGGCCTCGTCTGGCTCCCGATGGCGGGCATCGCCAGCAACGTGCTGTGGATGAACCTGCGCCGCGAGCGGCTGGCGAAGGCCGCCGGCCAGGGGTCCTGAGCCCGGTCAGTTCTTCCAGAACGTGAACAGCTCGTGGCCCACCTGCGCGTAGGCCCGGTCGACGCCCAGCAGGTCCATCACGCCGTACACGGCCTCGAAGAACCAGTGGTTCACCTCGGGCTGCCAGAGCAGCGCGAAGACCGCCAGCATGCCGTACGGGGCGAACGGCTCGATCGCCCGCCGGGCGCCGTACGACAGCCAGGGCTCGATGATCCCGTAGCCGTCCAGGCCGGGCACCGGGAGCAGGTTGAGCAGGGTCGCGCTCAGCTGCAGCATGCCGAGGAAGCCCAGGGCCAGCGCCAGCGGGGAGACGTCCAGCTCGTAGCCGTTCCAGACCGCGCGCACCGAGGGGTCGTCCAGCCAGCCGGCGCCGACCGGGACCAGGATCACCACCGCGGCGAGCAGGTTGACCAGCGGTCCGGCCGCCGAGATCAGGCTGTGCTTGAGCCGGCCCCGGATCCGGTGCCGCTCGATCCAGACCGCGCCGCCGGGCAGACCGATGCCGCCGAGCAGCACGAAGACGATCGGCAGCACGAAGCTGAGCAGCACGTTGGCGTACTTCAACGGGTTGAGGGTCAGGTAGCCCTTGGCCCCGACGGTGAGGTCGCCGCCGTGCAGCGCGGTGCGCGCGTGGGCGTACTCGTGCAGGCAGAGCGACACCATCCAGCCGGCCACCACGAACAGGAAGATCCCGAACCGGGAGTTGCCGTAGCCCTGGGCCACGGCCCAGCCGGACGTGGCGAGTATCGCGAGCAGCGCCCAGAACACCGGGCTGATCCGGCGGTCCTCGCTGCGTGAGCGCTTCGTGGCGGCGAAGGTCATGACGTGGGGCTCCGGTGGTCGGGGGCGCGTGGGAACTGGGCAGAGGCCGATCATGCCGGGCGGGCCCGCGCGGGACAAGCCGCCCCGGATGAACGTACGGAGCCCGCCGCCGGGTTCCGGGCGCCGCCCGGTGTCCCCGCCCCGTGCGCCCCGCCCGGTGCTCCGGGGGCGGGCTCCGGTACGGCCGGGGTGGAGCCGCGGTGCAGGCCCGGACAATTGTGCGTGGACGGCGGCGCCCATCCACCAGAATGGTTCGGTGCACTACGGCATCCTCGGCACCACCACCGCCCACCACGACGACGGCACCCCGGTCCCGCTCGGCGGCGCCCGGCTGCGTGCCCTGCTGGCCGCGCTGGCCCTGCGGCAGGGCCGGCCGGTGCCGGCCGACCTGCTGGTCGACGAGGTCTGGGACGCCGAGCCGCCGCAGGACTCCTCGGCTGCGCTGCAGACCCTGGTCGGCCGGCTGCGCCGCACCATCGGCCGTGACCGGGTCGGCTCCGGGCCGGCCGGGTACTGGCTGACCGACCCGGCCACCGACCTCGCCGAGTTCCAGCGGCTGGCCGCCGAGGGCCGCCGGGCGCTGGAACTCGGCGACCACGGCCCCGCCGCCGAGCGGCTGCGCGCCGCGCTGGCGCTGTGGCGCGGCCCGGCGCTGGCCGACCTGCCGGACCGCGCCGGGCCGGCCACCCGGCTGGAGGCGCAGCGCGACGAGGTCCGCCGCCACCGGATCACCGCCGACCTCGGCCTCGGCCGGGCCGCCGACCTGGTGGCGGAGCTCGCCGAGCTGTGCGAGCGGCAGCCGCTGGACGAGCCGCTGCAGTACCTGATGGTCCGGGCGCTGCACGAGAGCGGCCGGACGGCGGAGGCGCTGCGGCACTACGAGCGCACCCGGCGGGCCCTGGCGGACGAGCTCGGCGTCGACCCGGGGCGGCAGCTGCGGTCCCTGCACGCCGAGCTGCTGCGGCCGGCCGACCCGTCCGCGCCCCCCGGTCCGGCTCCCCGGCGCGAGCCGCCCGGGCCGCCGGCCGCGGCCGCCCCGGCGCCGCCGGCCCCCGCCCCCGCACCGCCCGCCCGGCCCGCGGGCAACCTGCGCGGCCGGCTCACCAGCTTCGTCGGCCGGGAGCACGACCTCGCCGCCCTGCGCTCGGTGCTCGCCGCCAGCCGGCTGGTCACCCTGACCGGTCCGGGCGGCTCCGGCAAGACCCGGCTGTCGGTCGAGGCCGGCCGGCTGGAGCAGGCCGCCGGGAACTGGCCGGACGGCGTCTGGCTGGCCGAGCTCGCCCCGCTGGAGCGCCCGGACGCCGTCCCCGGCGCGGTGGTCTCGGCGCTCGGCCTGCGGGAGACCGTCCTGCACACCGGCGGAAGCATCGTCGCCGACGTGATCGAGGCCCGCAACGACGACCCGGTGCGCCGGCTGATCGACCACTGCGGCCGCCGCCGGATGCTGCTCGTCCTGGACAACTGCGAGCACCTGATCCAGCCCGCGGCCGACCTCGCCGAGACCCTGCTCACCGAGTGCCCGGGCCTGACCGTGCTGGCCACCAGCCGGGAGCCGCTCGGCGTGCCGGGGGAGACCGTCCTGCCGGTGGAGCCGCTGCCGGACCCGGTGGCGCTGCGGCTGCTGGCCGAACGGGCCGCCGCCGCCCGCCCGGGCTTCGACCCGCAGAGCGACCCGGCGGCGTGCGCGGAGATCTGCCGCCGCCTCGACGGCCTGCCGCTCGCCATCGAACTGGCCGCCGCCCGGCTGCGGGTGATGACGGCCCGGCAGATCGCCGACCGGCTGGACGGCCGGTTCGCCCTGCTGACCGCGGGCAGCCGCACCCTGCTGCCGCGCCAGCAGACGCTGCGCGCGGTGGTCGACTGGAGCTGGGACCTGCTCGGCAAGCAGGAGCGCGCGGTGCTGCGCCGGCTGGCGGTGTTCGCCGGCGGCTGGTCGCTGGAGGCGGCGGAGGCGGTCTGCTCGGACGAGTCGGGGGTGCCCCGCGAGGAGGTCGCCGACCTGCTGCTGTCGCTGGTCGACAAGTCGCTGCTGGTCGCCGACCTCGACGGGGACGGCCCGCCGCGCTACCGGATGCTGGAGACCATCCACGAGTACGCGGTCGAGCGGCTGGCCGAGGCGGGGGAGACCCACGGGACCGAGGGCCGGCACGTCGCGCACTTCCGCGAGCTGGTCCGCGCCGCCGACCTGAACGTGCACGGCCCGGCACAGCTGCACTGGCTGGCGGTGCTGGAGCGCGAGCACGACAACATCCGGGCCGCGCTGCGCCGCGCCGTCGGCCGTGGGGACGAGGCCGACGCGCTGGTGCTGGTGCTGGGCATGAGCTGGTACTGGTCGCTGCGCGGCTTCAGTCAGGAGGCCCGCCGCTGGTACGACGCGGTGCTGGGGATCGGCCCGGACCCGTTCGACCCGGCGGCCCGCCCGGTGCCGCTGGACCGGCACGTGCTGGAGTACCCGCCCCCGATGCCGGAGGAGGTGGCGGCCGAGGCCCGCCGCGCGGTCGTCGTCTACCGGCTGGTCAGCATGTTCGAGGGGAACCTGGACGTGCTGGCCGATCCGGACGCGGTCACCACCGCCTGGCGGATCACCGAGGCCTACACCCGCGATCTGCCGCAGTCCTACCGCTTCCCCGGGCTGATGCGGGTCTTCGGGGCCTTCCTGGTCGGCCAGCTGGACGCGATGCAGGACCTGCTGGACGACGCGGTGGAGGGCAGCCGGGAGCACGGCCGGCCCAGCGACCTGGCGTTCATCCTGCAGATCCGGGCCAAGATGATGAACGACTGGCCGGACGGGGCCGAGCAGAGCACCGTCGACGGCGAGGAGTCGCTGGAGCTGTACCGCCGCAGCGGCGACCTGTGGGGGATGTCCCAGGCGCTGACCGCGCGCGGCGAGTCGCTGGCCAACCAGGGCCGTTCGGCGGAGGCCGTCGAGGCGTACCGGCGGGCGATCGAGCTGGCCGAGGAGCTGGGCGCGCCGCAGGAGGTGCCGATGCTCAACGTCCACCTGGGCTCCGCGCTGCTGGAGGACGACCTGGAGGCGGGCGAGCGGCGGATCCGGGAGGCGGTCGAGGGGCTCGACCCGGGGAACAGCCAGGCGGCCAACGGCGCGCTGCTCTTCGGCCGGCTGATGCTCTGCGGCGTCCACGCCCACCGCGGCGACTACGACCTGGCGCTGGCCGAGCTCGACCTGCTGGAGTGGACGAGGGTCGGCGCGTTCGCCCCGGACGTGGTCGGCGGGATGCTGACCGTCACCCGGGGCTGGATCACCGCCTGGTCCGGCGACCCCGAGGGCGGTCTGCGGCTGGTCCGCGAGGGGCGCGAGCTGCTGCGCACGGTGCGGGAGAGCGGGAGCGGCTTCGTGGAGCAGATGTCGGTGATGCTGCTGCCGCCGGCGATCGGGGTGCTGGAGGTCTTCGCCCGGCGCGACGGCGACCAGGACCGGGCCCGCAAGGCCGCGCTGCTGTTCGGCGCCCACTCGGCGATGAACGGTCCGCGGGGCGGCTTCCTGGACCGGACGGCGCGCGAGCAGGCCGAGCAGAACCTGCGGGGGATGCTCGGTGACGCGGTGTTCGAGGCGGCCGTCGCCGAGGGGCGCGGGCTGTCCCCGCTGGAGACCAGCGAACTGCTGGACCGGCTGGTCGACTGACCCCGGGCGCCCCCCGCGCGCCCGGGGCCGGTCGGCCGGCCGGATCTCAGGTCCGCTTGCGGAACCGCGCGACCGCGAGCGGCGCGAAGACCGCGGTGATGCCGACCGACCAGGCCAGCACGATCATCGTCGGGTGCGCCACCGCGCCCTGGCCGTTCATCAGCGCCCGGCAGGCGTCGGCCAGCGCCGACAGCGGGTTCACCTCGGTGAAGGACTGCAGCCAGCCCGGCATGGTGTCGGTCGGGGCGAAGATGGAGCTGCCGAACTGCATCGGCATCAGGACCAGCATGGAGACTCCCTGGACGGCCTGGGCGCTGCGCAGCGCCATGCCCAGCAGCATCGAGATCCACACGATCGACATGCCGAACACCAGGGAGAGGCCGATGGCCGCCAGCAGTTCCAGCAGGCCGCCCTTGAGCTCGAAGCCGAGGATCAGCGAGAACACGATCAGGATGGTGAAGGAGAGCATCGCCCGGCAGGTCTCCGCGGCGATCTTGGACAGCAGGACCGAGGAGCGGCCGATCGGCAGGGTGCGGAAGCGGTCCATCACGCCGGTCTGGAAGTCGCTGTTGAGGCCGGTGCCGACGGCCATCGCCAGGGTGAGACCGGTCTGGCCGAGCAGGCCGGGGATCATGTACTGCTTGTAGGCGTCCTGGCCGCCGGAGATCGCGCCGCCGAAGACGTAGACGAACAGCACGGTGAAGATGACCGGCATCAGGATGGCGTCGAACATCGACTCCGGGTCGGCCTTGATCCGCATCAGGTTGCGGCGGGTCAGCGCGCCGACGTGCCGCAGGTGGCCGGACAGGCCGATCCCGGCGTCCTCGGCCCGGACGGGGGCGAGTGTGGCGGTGGTCATGCGACGGGCTCCTTGGCGAGGCTGGGGGCGGCGTCCGCGGCCGCCGGGCGGTCCGCGGGCTTGCCGGTGATGGCGAGGAAGACCTCGTCGAGGCTGGGCAGCTTGGTGTCGATGCCGGCGATGCCGAAGCCGCGGGTGCCGAGCACGCCGATCACCGCGGTCAGCTGCTCCTCGGCGGTGATCGGCACCGAGAGCAGGCCGGTGTCGGCGGAGAAGGTGGCGGTGATGCCGGTGTCCTGGAGGCAGCGGGCCATCTCGGGCAGCTCGGCCGGGTGCGCCGGGCGGACCTGGAGGGTCCGGCCGCCGACCTGGGCCTTGAGCTCGGAGACCTCGCCGGCCGCGATCACCCGGCCGCGGTCGATGACGGTCAGCTCGCCGGCCAGCTGCTCGGCCTCCTCCATGTACTGGGTGGTGAGCAGCACGGTGGAGCCCTCGGCGACCATCCGCTGGACCTCGTCCCAGACCTCGTTGCGGGTGCGCGGGTCCAGGCCGGTGGTGGGCTCGTCCAGGTAGAGCACCCGGGGGCGGCCGATCATCGAGGCGGCCAGGTCGAGGCGGCGGCGCATGCCGCCGGAGTAGGTCTTGGCGGGGCGCTTGGCGGCCTCGGTGAGCGAGAAGCGCTCCAGCAGTTCGGCGGCGCGGGCCTTGGCCTCCTTGCGGGAGAGGTCGAGCAGCCGGCCGATCAGGTAGAGGTTCTCGTAGCCGGAGAGCAGCTCGTCGACCGAGGCGTACTGGCCGGTGAGGCCGATGGTGCGGCGCAGCTGCTTGGGCTGGCGCAGCACGTCGTAGCCGCCGACGAAGGCGGTGCCGGCGTCGGGCTTGATCAGGGTGGACAGGACGCGGACCAGCGTGGTCTTGCCCGCGCCGTTGGGGCCGAGCACACCGAGCACGGTGCCCTCGCGCACGGTCAGGTCGACGCCGTCGAGCGCCTTGGTGGTGCCGAAGTGCTTGACGATGCCGTGCACCTCGACGGCGTTCCCCGCGGCGGGCCCCCGGTCGTTCGGGGCGGTGGAGATTCGTGTCATGTGCCCAGGCTGCCCGCCCGGGCTGTCAGCCCGCTGTCAGGGGCTCCGGCGGTGCGGCGGCGTGCTGGCAGAGCGCTGTCGGTCCGCTGTCACCCGGCTGTCACGACCGCGGCCGTCAGTCTGCGGCCGTCACGACCGCGGCCGTCACGTCGGGGGCCGCCGCGGCCGCCGGGTTCCCGGGCG
>NZ_JBHJRC010000148.1:0-19498 GCF_042261735.1 Kitasatospora sp. NPDC056327
GCACCGGGACTTCCCGGTGCGGCCCGCTCGGCGTACCCCGTCCGGCCGCCCCACGGCCGCCGCCGGGCGGGCGGCCTCCGCTCAGCGGCGGCCCAGGAGCCGCGCGAGGAAGCCCCCGCCCCGCCCGGCGGTCCGGTCGCAGGAACAGCGGCCGGACCGGGGAATTCCGGCCAGCACCTGCTCGACGTGCATGCCGCACCCCGCGTAGTCGGCCTTGCCGCAGGTGCGGCACGTGGTTCGTCGGCACATCGCTGGACTCCTCGCTCCCGGGAGGGAAGGACTGCCCTTCCCTCCCGTTCGAGTATACCGAGGGGGGTATTTTCCCAGCCGTGACGACCGCGGGGCGGAACCCCGGGAGCCGTCGACGGTTTCGGTTCGATCACGGTGCGTCCCTTTGGTCGGGCCTTGGGCGGGAGTGCGGTGATTGATCTTGTTGGCACCGGACCTCCGCCGCTCGGATAATTCCAGCCAGACGCACGAGGGGGCGGGTGGCCACGAGCCACCGGGACTGCCCGCGAGATGCCCGTGCGCACACTTCCCGAACCTCCCTGGGGGATCTCCCTTGTCTGCGCACGATCACGTGCCGCCCGTCGCCGATCCGGCGCAGGATCCGGCACCCGACCCGTCCGCCGCGCCCGACCGCACCGCCGGAGCCGGCCCCCTTCCCGGCCCGGCGGCTCCGCCCGCCGGACCCGGGAAGCTGCCGCGCGCCGTCGGCGTGACGCTGGCCACCGCGGGCCTGCTCGCCGTCACCGCGACCAGCGCCGCCGTCACGGTGGCCGTCGGCCGGCCCGACGCACGGCCCGCCGCGTCGGCCACCGCGGCAGCGGCCCCGACCGCCTCCGCCACCGCCTCCGCGAGCGCCACCACCGCGCCGCCCGCGGCACCCGCTCCCGGTGCGGGCGTTCCCTCTCCGGCCGACACCGTCCGGGGAACGGTCAGCGGCGGCCGGCACGACGGCGACCTGCGCTTCTTCCTCCTCCCGATCCCCGAGGGCGGCGAGTCCTACGGCCCCGCCGAGGGCATGCCGGTGACCGACGAGGAG
Source organism: Kitasatospora sp. NPDC056327 (assembly GCF_042261735.1). Classification (NCBI taxonomy): domain Bacteria; kingdom Bacillati; phylum Actinomycetota; class Actinomycetes; order Kitasatosporales; family Streptomycetaceae; genus Kitasatospora; species Kitasatospora sp. NPDC056327. The sequence continues at coordinate 1,046 of NZ_JBHJRC010000148.1, forward strand.
CTGGCCGGACGGATCACCGACGGAGCGGAGGTCATCACCGCCCTCCGCGCCCTCGGCTTCAAGGACGCCGCCACCCGGACCTACCGCACCAAGGACGGCAAGGCCGAGGTGACCGTCACCCTGATGCGGTTCGCCACCGCCGCCCGGGCCGGCGAGTTCGCCAGGAGCTACACCATGGACCTCCCCCCGGTGGAGATCAGCGGCGACCCCGCCGCCCGCGGCTACCTCCGCAAGCCCGAGCAGAAGGCCTACACCGGCTCGATGAGCGGCATCTCCAGCCAGGGCGACGTGCAGTACGTCGTCGACGTCGACGTGAAGGGCGACCCGGACAAGGCGCTGCTGAACGAACTGATGAAGCGTCAGCGCGACTGGCTGACCTCCGGGCGCTGAGCCCCGCACCGCCCCGCCCTCCCCCCTCTCCTCCGGAGCTCCCCGTGACCACCGAATCCGTGGCGCCGTCGCCCGCCGGCGCGCCGCCGGCGGCCCCGCCCACCGGGCCGCCGACCGCACCGGCCGCCGCCCTTCCCGGGCCCGTGGCCGTTCCCCCGGCCGCCCCGGCCGGCCCCGCCGCCCCGGCCCCGCCGGCGAACGCCGAGCGCGCGCCGCGCCGTCCGCGCCGTCCACGCCCCGTGCTGCTGCTGGTGTCCGGCCTGGTGCTCGGCACCGCGGCCGGCGGCGGCATCGGCTACGCGATCCAGTCCGGCCGGCCCCCGACGCCGCTGCCGCCGCTCCAGGTCGCGCTGCCGACGTACCCCTCCGACGTCCTGGACCCGGCCGCAGCCGCCGCCTTCGCTCCCCCGCCGCTCGCCATCGACGGCGACCTGCGCAAGCTGCTGATCAGCCCGCCCAGCGGCAGCAAGCCGTGGGACGACTACCCGGAAACGCCGAGCTGGATCACGGCGGGCGAACTCGCCGAGCACGACGCGAAGGCCGCCGCCGTCTTCGTCGAGCTCGCCGCGGAGGGCTTCCGGCGCGCCGTGGAGGTCGACTGGCAGCAGAACGACCTGTCGGTCCGGGTCACCCTGACCCAGTTCGCGGCCGACTTCGCCACCAGCGCGGACAGGCACAACCGGCGCAAGGACGACCTCGAACCGTTCGCCCCCGAGGCCAACGGCGGCTACCAGATGGAGAGCAGGCCCGGGTACTGGTCCGAGACCACCGAGCAGTACTACCTCGGCCGGGCCGTCGCGCAGCGCGGCACCGTGGTGATGAGGGTCGAGGTCTACGGGACCCGGCCGGTGAACGCCGAGGTCGTCAGGAACATCGCCAAGCAGCAGTGGGAGCGGCTGGTATGACCGAGAGCACCGTGACCGGCCCCGCGGAGTCCGGGCCGCAGCCCGGGGCGGCCGCCCCGGCCCCCGCGCCCGCCGGCTCCACCCCGCCGCCGGGCTCCTCCGGCACCTCCCGCCGGGCCCTGCGCGCCGGTGGCGCCACCGTGGCCGCCGCCCTCGTCGGCGTGGCCGTCGGCGCCGGCGTCATCGAGGTGCGCTACGACGATCCGGTACCCGCGGCGGCCACCGCTCCGACCGGCACACCGGCACCGGGCGCCACCCCGTTCGGCGCGAAGTCCAACGGCAACCACTTCGGGTCGCTGCGCGACCTGCTGCTGCCGGTCTCGGACGACTACCGCCCCGGACCGGACGACGGCGCGTTCGGCAACGACACCGAACTGACCGCCGACCAGCTGACCGCCGCGTTCGAGGACGACCTCGGGCCGATCCCGAAGGAACAGCGGGAGAAGCTCATGCAGTCCTGGAAGGACCTGCACGTCAGGGCGACCGGCGTGCGCACCTACACCAACCGGCCGAACAATCTGGTGATCGGCATGAAGCTGCACCAGCTCAACCAGCAGGAGGTGCAGAAGGCCGGCGAGTTCATGGCCGTGTTCACCGGCAACACCGGGATCTTCCGCCTCGGCCCGGCCGTGCCGGGCCACCCCGAGGCGCACTGCTACCTGCTGCCCGCGGAGCCCTCCGCACCGATCGACCGGATGACCTGCTCGGCCGCCGAGGGCGACCTCCTGGTGGTCATGGACGCCGAGGGAGTGGCACCGCTCGCCAAGGACCGGATCGTCGCCCTCCTCGCCCAGCAGCTCGACCGCCTCGCCCGCCCGGGAGCCTCCGCATGACCGACCACGACAGTTCCGCCACGCCGGTCGCACCGGCACCGGCCGTTCCGGTAGCGGCCGTTCCGGTAGCGGCCGTTCCGGCGCCCGGGTCCCCCGCGCCGGGCGCCGCCCCGGACGCACCGCCTGCGGACGAGGAGCGCGCGCTCCGCCGCACCCGGCGCCGGAAGGCGGCGGTCCGCTGGGGCGCCGCGGCCGTGGTGTGCGCGCTGGCCGGGACCGGCAGCGCGCTCGCCGTGACCGCGCGCGACCGCACCGACCTCCCCGGGCTGGCCACCGAGAACGACGGGCGCTACACCTTCCCCGCGCTGGTCCTGCCGCCGCTGCCCTCCGGCAAGGCGGCGCCGAAGGACAACAAGAACCGGCACGCCGCCGAGCTGCGGCACCTGCTCCTGCCCGTGCCGGTGGAGGCGGGCGGCTCGCGCACCCCGGCGGTCTTCCCCAGGCCCGCCGTCACCGGCTCCGCCACCGGCGGCGCCGGCCAGGGTGCGAGCACCGGCCCCGGCGCCTCCGGCTCCCCCACGGCCACCGCCTCCGCACCCGCCGCCGGACCGGACGGGGCCGACTGCAACGCCCTGGCCGCCGAGCACAAGGACCCGGCCAGGCTGCGCGCCCTCCTGCTCCAGTACGCCTGCCGGGCCGCCACCGTCCGCGAGTGGACGGCCTCCGACGGCACCTGGACGCAGATCCGGCTGCTCTCCTTCGGCTCGTCCCACGAGGCCTGGCCCGTCTTCGTCGCCCTGCGCGACGGCGAGGACCCGAAGGACACCCCCGGCCTCGGCAAGGTCACGCCCCAGGGCTGGGACGAGGTCTACGGCGTCACCCTCGCCGCCCGCCAGACCCGGACCGCGCACACCGGCGCCGACCCGGCCACCCGGCTCGCCTACCTCACCGCGGGCGACCTCGTGGGCGTCGTCACCATGACCAACCCGCGGGGCGTGTCCGCAACGGCGTTCCGGCAGGTGGTCACGCTCCAGTCCGACCTGCTGGCCTGAACCGGACGCCCCGGTGATCGACGGGCGGGCGGCGGCGCGACCGCCGGCCCGCCCGCACGGCGAGCGGCCGGGCCGCCCGACCGCCCCCGCCGAAGAGCGGCGGGCGGTGGCGGCCCTGCGGCCGACGAGGGGGCCGAGCACCGCGTCGAACCGGCCACGCACGAGCTCCGGCCCGGGCCACGGCACCCGGGCCGGCAACATCGACACGCCCTGAGCACACCGATGACGTGCGGTGCTCCCTCGGACGCCACGGCCCCCCGCCCCCGCGGCCGGGACCCCGACCGGCGGACGGCCCTCGAACGGCGGACGGCCCTCGAACGGCGGCCCCGGTGCCCGTGGACGGGGGCGGGGGCGCGGGGCGGGGCGCGCCCTGCGGATCCCTGCCGGAGTCGTGATGGGCGCGCCCCGGCCCCAGCAGGGGTCCCCGGCCCCGGCCCGCCGTGCCCGTCAGTGCAGGAGCCCGCGGAGCACGGTGAGCAGCCCGGTGGCCTCGGCGGGCGGCCGCGGGGCGCACCACGCGAGGTGGCCGTCGGGCCGGACCAGGAGCGCACCGGCGGCGGGGAGCCCGGCGAACCGTGCCCAGGTGCCGTCGTCGACCGGCAGGGCGTGCGGGGTGACGGGCAGGCCGGCGGCCGTGGCGGCGGCGGCCTGGCGGTGCCAGTCGGTGCCCGGGGCGGGCGTGAGCAGGGCGAAGCCGGGGCCGACGAGGTCGAGGGTGGAGGCGGTGCCCGGCAGCACGAGGTGCGGGAGCCGTCCACCCGCGACGGCGCTCCCGTGCTCGCAGGACGGGTCCAGGGGCGGCCGGTCGGGGGTCCCCGGCCCGGTGCGGACCGCGGCGGAGCGGTAGACGGCGGTGAGCAGCAGCTCGTCGTCGATCCGGTAGCCGGCGCGGGCCCGGGAGTTGGCCAGGGACAGGTCGACGACCTGGCGGGCGACGGGGCGGCGCTCGTCCTGGTAGGTGTCGAGCAGCCGGTCGCCGGCCCGGCCGTCGAGGACGGCGGCGAGCTTCCAGGCGAGGTTGTCGGCGTCGCCGATGCCGGTGTTCATGCCGTGCCCGCCGGTCGGCGGCACGACGTGGGCGGCGTCGCCGGCGAGGAGGACCCGGGAACGGCGGTAGGCCTCGGCGAGCCGGGCGTCCATCCGCCAGGTCATGGTGTCCCGCACGGTGACGTCGAGTCCGGGGAGACCGGCCGCCTCCCGGACCAGCCGGGCGAGCGCCCCGGGGTCGGCGAGCAGCGCGGCGAGGTCGTCGCGCCCGGGATCGTAGGGGTACTGGTAGACCCAGTGCCGGTCGTTGTCGACGGCCAGGAAGCCGCCGCGGCCGGGGGCGGTGAGGAAGTAGGAGGCGCTGGCGCGGTCGGCCACCACCTCCCCGAGCGGGGCCTCGAAGCGGATGCTCAGGTAGTGGCCGAGGCCGGTCGGGCCGTCCATCGCGATCCCGGCGCCGTTGCGCACGGTGCTCGCCGCGCCGTCGCAGCCGACCAGGTGGTCGGCGTGCACGGTGTGCACGGTGCCGGTGTCGCGGTCCTCCACCTCCGCCCGGACGCCCTCGCCGGGCTCCTCGGTGAAGGAGAGCAGCCGGGCGTGGAACCGGACCGCCCCGGGCGCGCGTTCCCGGGCACGGCGCAGCAGCACCTCCTCCAGGGCGTCCTGGGAGCAGACGAGCCCCGGCGCGGGGGTGCGTCCGCCGCCCGGTTCCGGGCCGTCCGGCACCACCCCGGTGCGGACGAAGTCCGGGTCCACGAGGTCGCGGCCCCGGTAGAAGAAGACGTGGGAGGGCGGCAGGCCGGCCCGCCGGACGTCCGGTTCCAGCCCCAGCCGCCGGAACACCTCGACCGAGCGGGCCGAGACTCCGCGGGCCTTGGGGTGGCGGGAGGTCGCCGGGTGCGCCTCGACCAGCAGGTGCCCGACGCCCTGTTCGGAGAGCAGCAGCGAGAGCGTCAGGCCGACCGGCCCGCCCCCCACCACCAGCACGGACGTCCTCGTCGGCCACGTTCGCATGTCACTCCCGAACTTGTAACGCCATTAATTGCTTTCGACGTTACCATGGGGATGTGGACACGACCGGAAGGAACGGACGCATGACCGATGGCCCCCTGGGCGGCAACCCGCGCGGGCTGCTCTTCCTCGCCGAACTCGCGAACACCGTGCGGCAGGACCCCGCCGTGGACGCCGCCGGACTGCAGGCGCTCCTCGAACGCCACCAGGGCCCGCCGTTCCGGCTCACCGAGGCCGACGCCCGCGAACTGCGCGAGGCCACCGCCCCGGTCGCCCGCCTGCTCTCCACCGGGGATCCGGACGTGGCGGCCGAGACGGTGAACGCCCTGCTCGACCGGTATCCCGCCCGGCCCCGGCTGGTCCGGCTGCCCGGCCGGCCGTGGTCGCTGCACACCCAGCCGCCGCCGGACGCCGGCCTCACCCACTGGCTGCTGTCCACCGCCGCGCTGGCGCTCGGCCTCTGGCTGAGCGAGCGCGGCCGGTGCGCCTGGGGCCGGTGCGCGGCGCCCGGCTGCGGGCGCTTCTTCATCGACACCGGCCGCCGCACGCCGCAGCGCTACTGCACGCCGCGCTGCGCCACCCGGGTACGGGTGGCCGCGCACCGGGCGCAGCGCGACGCCGACTGACGGCACCGGACGCGGCCGCCGGGCGTCAGGCCCGGGCGAGCCCGGCGGCCCCGGCGAGCAGCCGGTAGGAGGTGAGCAGCTCCGCCCGGTCGTAGGTGCTGGTGGTGAGCAGGAACTCGTCCGCGCCGGTGCGCTCCACGAGGGCGGTGAGCGCGGCCACGGCCCGCTCCGGCGTGCCCGCGATGTGGCCGGCGAGGGCCTGCTCGAACGCGGTGCGCTCACGCGGGCTCATCGGCCGGGCCAGGACCTCCTCGGCCGGCTCCAGCGGGGAGAACTCGCCGTGGGTACGGCTGTGGGCGCTCGACCAGGCCTCCGGTACGAGCAGCGCGCGGGCCCGTTCGTCGCTCTCGGCGACGGCCACCGTCCCGGAGACCACCACGTAGGGCCGGGCGGGCGCGCCGCCGCGGGCGGCGGGGCGGAAGTCCCGCCGGTAGCGTTCGATCGCGGCCGTCATGGCCTCCTCCCCGCGCACCGCCGCGATCACCAGCGGCAGGCCCGCCCGGGCGGCGACGTCCGCGCCCGCGCCGGTGGCCAGCACGAACGCCGGGACGTCGAGTCCCTCGGCGGGGCGGGCGTGCACGCCCCCGGGGCCGCGGGCGGCGGGGTCGAACCAGGAGAGGAGTTCGGCGAGCTGCTCGGGGAAGCGGTCGGCGGCGTCCTTCTCCCGTCCCAGGGCCCGCCGGACGCCGTCGGTGAAGCCCACCGAGCGCCCCAGGCCCATGTCGATCCGGTCCGGGAACAGCGCCGCGAGCACACCGAACTGCTCGGCGACGACGAGGGGCTGGTGGTTGGGCAGCATCACCCCGCCGGTGCCGACCCGGATCCGGGAGGTCGCGGCGGCGACCGCGGCGGCCAGCACCGTCGGGGCGGAGCCCGCCACCCCCGGCACCCCGTGGTGCTCCGAGACCCAGAAGCGGTGGTAGCCGAGCCGCTCGGCCTCCACCGCGAACGCCACGGTGTCGCGCAGCGCCCGGGCGGGCTCCTCCCCCCGGCGGGTCCGGGAACGGTCCAGTACGGAGAGGCGCAGAGCCGGTGCGGCGGTCACTCCGGTGGCAACAGCCGTCCTCGACGCCGTCATTCCCGGCGGCCCGGGGCCGACCGGAGGAGCCGGACCTGCGGGGACGGGAGGCGGGGGCGGACCTGCGGGGACGGGCGGCGGGGGCGGGGGCGGGGACGGGCGGCGGAGGCCGGCGGCCGGGCGCGTGGCGTCAGAAGGCGGGGAACGCCGGGCCCACGGGCCGGCGCAGCGGCGCCGGCCCGGCCGGGGCCGCCTCGCGCAGGCCCTCGGGCAGACAGAGCCGGCTCTGCATGATCCTGGTCCACAGCACCAGGTCGCCGAGCGCGCGGGCGTGCTGGGCGGCCGCCCGGACGTTGTCCTCGTCGCACGGGAGCAACCGCACCCGCTCCCCCGAGGCCGCCAGCCGGGCGTGGCGCTCGGCGAGGCGGCAGAAGTACTGGGCGTGCCGGCGGCGCAGCCCGGTGCGGTCGCCCGTCTCGGCGCTGCGCTCGGCCGCGAAGGCCCGCACCGGCCCGATCAGCCGGTAGCGGAGCCGGTCGCCGTAGCGGTGGACGCTGATCAGGGACTGGGTGACGAGGTCGCGCAGCGCCCGGGCGGTGTCGAGGGCGTTCGCCGGCGGGGCACCGCCGTCCGCGCCGCGCCCGCCGCCCCGGCCGGGGACCTGCCCGGCACCGCGGTCGCCGCCGACCAGGTGCTCGGCCGCCTCCAGCGAGAAGTCGCCCTGGAAGACCGAGACCGCGGCGAGGACCCGCTGCTCGATCGGGCGCAGCCGGATCCAGCTGCGTTCGAACGCCTGGCGCAGCGACTGGTGGCGGCCCTGCTGCGGGGCCCGGCGGCGCTCCAGCAGGTCCAGCTGGTGGGACATCCGGGAGAGGATGTCCTCCAGCGAGATCGCGCTGAGCTGTCCGGCGGCGAGCTCCAGGGCCAGCGGGTGCCCTTCGAGCACCGCGCAGAGGTGGGCGACCGCGGCGCAGTTCGCCTCGGAGAGCCGCCAGAACGGCGCGGCCTCGGCGGCCCGCTGGACGAACAGCCGACCGGCCGGGGAGGCGAGGACGCCCCGCCGGGTCGGCTCCCGGGGGACGGGCAGCGGGCCGATCGGCCAGCCGGCCTCCAGGGCGAGGCCGAGCGGTTCGCGGCCGGTGGTGAGCAGTCGGGTCGCGCCGCCGCCCGAGCGCAGCAGGAACCCCGCGAGGCGGCAGGCCGCGTCGAGGGCGTCGTCCGCGTTGTCCAGGACCAGCAGCGCGGGCGTCCGGACGGCGGGGTCGCGCAGGGCCGCGCCCAGGGTGGCCAGGGTGCCCCGGCTGTCCTCCTGGGCGAGGTCGACGAACCAGACGGGGCCCGGTGCGCGCCGCGCGTACTCGGCGGCCAGCCGGGACTTGCCGATGCCCGGCGGTCCGGTGAGCGTGGCCACCCGGTGCTGCTCCAGGGCCCGGCCCAGCCGGCGGAGTTCGTCGTACCGGCCGACGAGTTCGGTGCCGTGGACGGGCGGCGCGAGGCCGGCCGGGTCGTGCGGCGCCGGGCCGCCGTACGCCGCCGTCCAGGGGCGTTCCGGGAGGGCGGGCACGGGGCGCCGGCGCCGGCTGATCTCGCGGACGATCCGGTCGGCCTCCGCGCGGGGCACCTGGAGGGCCCGGCAGAGCGCGAGCACCGAGCTCTGCCGGGGGCGGCCGACCCGTTCGTTCTCCAGGTTGCCGATGGTGCGGACGCTGACCCCGGACGCGTCCGCCAGCCGCTCCTGCGTCCATCCCCGGGATTCCCGGAGGGTGCGCAGGAGCCGGCCGGACTGCTCTTCCCCGGTCGCCGTCGCGCCGTCGGGATACACCTGGTCACCCCCACAGTGGTCTGCCCCAAGGGCGAAGATACCGAGCGACGCGATGTCAGGTCTAGACCAACTTGACCAAGCTGCGGATTTAGGACGTCACGGCGACGTCGCCACGCACGGTGACATCGCCGCGGGTGGTCAGCACGAAGTCGGTGAAGGTCCCGACCGAGACGAAGTCCTCGATGTCCAGGGTCTCCGGGTCGACGACCAGGTCGATCGTGTCCTCCAGCGCCATCAGCAGCTCCAGCATGGTGGTGGAGTCCAGGTGGAGGTCGTCGAAGAGGCGCACGTCGTCGGCGAGCCCGGCGACGTCGCGCTCCAGGACGTCGCTCAGGGCGGTCTCCAGGGCCTGGACGATGGACTGACGGTCCGTCATGGTTCGCTCCTCTGTGAGGCGGGGGTGTCGGTGAAGTGGGGGTACCGGCGGCACGGAGGTGCCGGTGGAACGGAGGCGCCGGTGGAACGGAGGTGCCGGTGGAACGGAGGTGCCGGTGGAACGGAGGTGCCGGTGGAACGGAGGTGCCGCTGCGGCGGTCAGACGACGATCTCGGCGAGCCGGGCCGCCAGCCGTCGGCGGTCCACCTTGCCGTTGGCGCTGAGCGGCAGGGCGTCCAGCACCACGCAGCGGCGCGGGATCTTGTACACCTCGATCTGCTCGCGCATCAGCTCCAGCGCCTCGGCGGCCTCGACCCGTCCGACCACCACGAGCACGGAGGGACGCCTGCCCTCGGGCGGCAGGACGGCGGCCGAGACGACGCCCGGCACCCGGTGGGCGGCGGCCTCCACCTCGGTGGCACTGAGCCGGAAGCCGTTCTCCTTGTAGAGGTCGTCGCGGCGGCCGCTGAAGTAGACGTAGCCGTCCTCGTCGAGCCAGCCGTAGTCCCCGGTCCACAGCTCGGGGAAGAGACCGTCCCGGCGGGGGAACCGCTCGGCGTTCAGCTCCGGGCGCCGCCAGTAGCCGGCCATCACGTGCGGCCCGCGGACCACCAGCTGGCCGATCTCCCCCGGCGGCACCGGGGCGCCGTCGTCGTCGACGGCGAGGACCTGCGTCCCCGGCAGCGGCAGACCGCAGGAGCCGGGCCGGGCGAGGTCGCCGTCCGGCGGCATGATCGTGGCCCGCTTGCACTCGGTGAGGCCGTACATGACCTGCACCCGGAGGTCCGGCAGGGCCGCGCGCAGGCCCGCGATGGTCTCGGCGGAGAGCGCCGCGCCGGTGTTGGTGAGCAGCCGCAGGGCGGGCAGCCGGTTGGCCGAGCGGCGCAGCAGCCAGGCCAGACCCTCGCTGGCCGAGGGGACCCCGGGCAGCACGGTCGCCCCGGTGGCGGCCAGCCTGCGCAGGAGCATCGGGCCGGCCTCGCTCGGCAGGCCGAGCCAGAGGTGGGCGCCGCTCAGCACCGAGAGGTGGACCTGGTAGAGGCCGTAGTCGAAGGAGAGCGGCAGCGGGCAGTAGACGACGTCGTCGGCCCGGTAGCCGAGCACCGACTGGATGGCCCGGGCGGCGAACAGCACCTGCTGGTGGGTGCTGACCACTGCCTTGGGCAGGGCGGTGGTGCCGGAGGTGTAGATGAGGCTCACCGGGTCGACCGCGAGCACACCGGACGCGCCGTCGGCCGGTCCGGCCGGGCGGGCGGGAGCCCCGGGCCCCGCCCCGGCGGCCCGCTCGCCCGGCGCGGCTCCGGGCGGCTCGGCTCCGGGCGCATCGGCTCCGGCCGGCGGGAAGGCGGCCCCGACGAGGGCCGACAGCGGCAGGGCCGCGATCGAGCGCCCGTCGGCCGCCTCCCGGTCCGCCGGGTCCTCGGTGATCAGCAGCCTCGGCTCGCAGTCGTCCAGGACGTGGAGCAGCGGCGCGCCGTGGACCTGCTCGTGCAGCAGGGTGTAGGCGGCGCCGAGCCGGGAGACCGCGAAGACCAGCACGGCGAGCGCGGGGCCGGAGGGCGCGGCGGCCACCACCCGGTCGCCGCGGCGGACCCCGGCCGTCCGCAGGAGCTCCGCCAGGCGCCTGGAGGCTGCCGCGAACTCCCGGTAGTCCAGCGTCAGTTCGCCCTGGGAGAGGGCGGGGCGGTCGGGCCACAGCTCGGCGGCCCGGTCGAGGATGTCGTGCAGCAGGGCCGGTGTCCACGGCGTGCCGGGGGCGGTCATCGGGGGCTCCCGTCGACGGTGGTCGGGCTGGTGGCGGTCCGGTCGGCAGTGGTCCGGACGGCGGCGGCCGGACCGGCCGGGTGCGGGGCGGTGCCCGCCGGGGCGGCGGCCCGGCCGGCGCGGGCCGGGGGCGGGACCACCGCGGTCGCGGTGGCGGTGCAGACGAGCAGGGGTTCGGCGAGCACCTCGGCGGCCGAGGGCGAGCGGTCGGGCCGGGCCGCGATCACCTTGTACGCCTCGAACTCGACCTTCCGGCGCAGCCGGGTGCGGTGCACCAGCCGGGCGGTCAGTTCCAGGTAGTCGCCGGGCCGGCAGGGCGCGGTGAAACGGACGGCCGAGTACTCGGCGAGCAGGCCCTCGTCGCCGTCGGTGCGGACGGTGATCTCGGTGACGAGATCACCGAACAGGCCGAGCAGACGGGCACCGGGGACCAGGCCGCCGCCGTAGTGGGCGTCCTCCTGGCCCAGGCGCAGGCGCAGCCGGGCGACGACCGGCGGGCCGTCGGTCCCGGCCGGGCCCGGGACGGCGCGGTCGGCGGTGCCCGCGGTGGCGGCGGGCCGCTCGGCGTGCGGCAGGGTGGTGGACGGTCGGTCCATGGGGGGCTCCTCCCGGACGGTGGGGCGGGGATCGGGGTCGGGTGGTGGGGTGAGGGGGGCCGGGTCGAGGCGGCCGACCGCCACGGCGGTCACCGTCCGGCGCTTGTGGGCGATGGACACGGCGGTGGCGGAGAGCCCGAGTTCGGCGGCCCGGTCGGCGGCCCGGCCGCGCAGCCGGAGCAGCGGCCGCCCGGCGCCGTCCTGGCCGACCGCGATCTCGCGCGGCGCGATGCCGCGCAGCAGCCCGGTGCCGAGCACCTTGAGCACCGCCTCCTTGGCGGCGAACCGCCCGGCCAGGTACTCCCGGCGCCGGCCCGGTCCGAGCCGCTCCGCGCGGGCCAGTTCCTCCTCGGCGAAGCAGTGCCGGAGGAACCAGGACCGCTCGCAGAGCCGGTCCAGCTCGCCCAGTTCCAGGACGTCGATGCCGACCAGCGGGGCGGCACCGCTCACCGCACGGCCCCGGCGGGCGCGGCGGCCCCGGCCGCGGAAGCACCGGCTTCGGCGGCGGCGGACCCGGCCGTGGCGGCAGGAGCGGCCCCGGCCGTGAGGTCGACCAGCCGCTGCTTGGCGAGCAGGTCCTCCAGGGTGTCCCGCTCCCGGACCAGGTGGGCCTGCCCCCGGTGCACCAGGACCTCGGCCGGGTACCCGTGGCTGAGGAAGAGTCCGGGCGAGGCCGTCGGCCCGTAGGCGCCGGAGAGTTCGACGCCGAGCAGGTCGCCCGGGGCCACCTCGGGCAGCCCGACCTTCTTCGCGACGACGTCGTTCGGCGTGCAGAGCGGTCCGGTGACGGAGTACGCGCGGACGGCGGGCGCGGCGGGCCGTCCGAGGTGGCGGACCGGGAAGTTGCGCTTGACGAAGCTGCCGACGCCGACCGCCGCCATGTGGTGGTTGGTGCCGCCGTCGGCGACCACGAACCACTCCCCCATCGAGCGCTTCACGTAGCGGGCCCGCACGACGTAGGTGCCGGCCCAGGCGGTCAGGTAGCGGCCGAGTTCCATGATCAGCCGGCAGTCCGGGTGGCGCTCCGCGAACGGGGCCACCACCTCGTGCATCCCGGTGCCGAGGGCCGCCACGTCGAGGGCCTTCTCGTTCTCGAAGTACGGCACGCCGAGGCCGCCGCCGAAGTCCACCGTCCCCAGCGGGACGCCGAGTTCGGCCGAGAGCCGCTCGGCCGCGGCCAGGATCTCCCGGGTGTTGTGCACCACGTCGGCGTGGTCGAGGAAGCGTGTGCCCATGTAGGCGTGCAGGCCGGTGAGTTCGACGTGCCGCAGGCCGGCCAGGACGTCCCGGGCCGAGCGCAGCACCTCCAGGTCGATGCCGAACTGGCGCGGCTTGCCGCCCATCGCGAGGCCGGATCCCTTGGTCGCGAAGTCGGGGTTGATCCGCAGCATCGCACGGCACCGGACCGGGCCGGCCGCCGCGGCCAGCTCGTCGAGCCGCCGGAGCTCCTCCACCGACTCGCAGACCACCGCGTGGATCCCGGCCTCCACGCAGGCGGCCAGTTCGGCGGCGTCCTTGCCGGGGCCGAGGAAGATCACGTCCCGCGGGTCGGCGCCCGCCCGCAGCGCGGTGACCAGTTCGGCGTGCGAGGAGACCTCGGCCCCCGCGCCCAGCGACCGCAACAGGGCGTAGACGCTGATGTTCGGGTTGGCCTTGAGCGAGTAGAACACGTCGACGGCGGGCGGCAGGACGGCCCGCAGGTCGCGGTAGGTGCGTTCGAGGACCTCGCCGTCGTAGACGAAGAGCGGTGTGCCGAAGCGCTCGGCCAGCTCCGTGACGGCGATCCCCTGGAAGGTCGTCTCCCCGGTGGTCATCGGTGGGTCCCCTCGGTTGCTCGTTCGGTGTGGGGTACCGCCGGGCCGGGCCCGGCGGCGGGGGCCGGATCGTCCGGCCCGACGGCGCGCAGCCCGCGGATCGCGGGCACGGCGGGCAGCGCGGCGCAGCACGCGAGTGCCAGCACGGTGGCCCCGACGAGCACCTGCTGCCCGCCGAGCCGGTCGGCCAGGGGCCCGGCGAAGGTGCGGCCGAGCGCCATCGCGGCCAGCGAGCCGGTGACGTCGTAGGCGTACATCCGGTTGAGCAGCGCGGCCGGGACCTGCGTCTGGACGGTCGTCGCCCAGACCACGCCCCAGAAGGCGCAGCCCACGCCGGCCACCCCCCAGCCGATCGCGAGCGCCCACGGCGGCAGGCCGAGCGCCGGGGCCAGCGGGTAGAGCGTGAAGACGGTCAGCGCCCCGGCCCCGGCCAGCAGCGGACGCCGCGGGCGGACCTTCATCGCCAGCACGCCGCCCAGGGCGCAGCCGCCGCCGAAGGCCGCCATCGCGGTGCCGTAGGCGGTCGCCCCGTGCTCCTCGATGATCAGCACACCGCCGAGCGCCAGCGACACCCCGGCCACCGTGAAGCCGTAGACGGTGAACAGTGCGATGACCGCCCAGAGCCAGGTTCGCGACCGGAACTCCCGCCATCCGTCGGCGAGCTGGCGCAGCAGCGAACCGTCCCCGGCGCTCTGCGGGACGAGCTTGACGCGCAGCCGCAGCAGGCACCAGCCGCTGATGCCGTACGTGGCCGCGTACACCGCGAAGACGGAGCCGGGCGAGAGGGCGGCGACCATGGCTCCGGCCAGCGCCGGGCCGGACAGCGCCGCCAGGGCCTCGGCGACCCGCAGCGAGCCGTTCGCCCGCTGGACGTCCGGGGAGACCGCCGGGACCATCGAGGCCACGCCCGGCTGGAACATCGCGGTCGCCACACCGCTGACCACCTGCGCGGCGACGATCTGCCAGAGCGAGGGCGTGCCGAGCAGGAAGCCCAGCGCCACCACGGACTGCACCACCAGGCGCACGCCGTCGGCCCACACCATCAGCCGGCGCGGCGTCAGCCGGTCCGCGAGCGCGCCGCCGAAGAGCATGCACAGGGCGAGCGCGGCGGTCCACGCGCCGAGCGCGTAGCCGACGCCGCTCGGGCCGTAGCCGGCGTCCAGGATGCCGACGGACAGGGCGACCGGCAGCATCGCGTCACCCAGCATGGCGACGGTGCGGGCGGTGAAGAAGAGCCGGAAGTCACGGTTCCAGAGCGGAACGCCTCCGGTGGACGGGGGCGACGGCCGCCCGGCGGCCGGGGCGACGGCCCGGTCGGTGACGCGGTCCGTGACGCGGTCCGCCGGACCGTCCGGGCCCCGGTCGTGGACGCGGTCCGCCGGCGCGGCGGCCGGGACCTCCTCGACGCTGCTCACCGGCCCGGCCCCTCGGCCAGCACGGGCAGCGCCCGCCAGGCGGCGGCGTCGGCGTACGCACCGGGGCCGGGGCCGCAGGGCGCGGGGGCGGCGTGCAGGACGTACCACTGCGGCGCGAGCGCGGTCGGCCGGCCCGGGAGCAGGCCGAGCATCCGCCGGTGCAGTCCGGCGAGGACCTCCGGCGCCGGCGCCGGGTCGTCCGCCGACGCCGCGACCCGGCAGACCAGCCGGTCGCCGAGCCGCTCGTCCGGCTCCGCGACGACCAGGTGCGGCCGGTCGCCCAGTGCCTCGCGGGCCAGCCCGCGCACCGCCGCCAACTCGACCCGGCAGCCGTCGCTGCGCACCCAGCCGTCGCCGCGCCGCACCGGTTCCAGGCCGATCAGCCCGGGAAGCCGGTCCAGCGGAAGGTCGCCGTCGGCCGCCGCGGCCAGCAGCAGCACCAGCGAGCGGCCGAACTCCTCCGCCTCCCCGGGCGGCAGGACCTGCGGGTCCGCCCAGAGCGCGAGGTCCAGGCGCTCCTCCAGGCGGTGGGCGATCAGGACCAGCCGGCTGGGCACCAGTTCCGCCGCCAGCGGTTCGAGCCGCAGGTCGAGGGCCTCGTCGTAGCGGCCCAGGGGCTTGTCCTCGGCCGGGGTGCGCACCGCGGGGAAGCGCCGTCCGGCCGGTCCGGCCCGCCCCTGGCCGAGTGCGCTCATGTCGTTGAAGACCAGGTCGCGGGCGAAGGAGATGCCGCGCTGCTCACCCACGCCGTTGATCACCTCCCAGGCCCGGATCGGGTCGAACCAACTGGCCCGGTAGGCCCGCATCGCCTCGGTCCGGCAGGCGCGGACCAGCTCGTCGAAGGTCCCGGCCGCGCCGGTGTCGAGCAGCAGCAGGGCGTCCTGGGCGAGGGTGCCGAAGTAGCCGCGCAGTTCCTTGGCCACCCGGTTCGCGGACAGCGAGGTGACCGCGCACCGGGGCTCGTCCACCCGCCGGGCGACCAGGGCGCCGAACGCGGCGAGGGTGACGACCGAACGCGACACGCCGGTGCGCGCGGCGATCCGGTCGAGGTGCCCGGCCGCGCGTCCGGAGACGATCCGCAGGCCGGTGTGGTGCCAGTCCTTCTCCGCCGGGCCGGCGAGGCCGGGCACGGCGAACGTCGCCTGCGGCACCACCCGCATCCGGGCGTCCCAGTAGGTGAGCGCCGACTCGGTGATCCGCCGCACGCTCGGCCGCCGCTCCAGCTCCACCACGTCGATCGGCTGCAGCCCGGCCGGGGCCGGCAGCTCGCGGCCGTCCATCAGGGCGGACCACTCCTCGACCAGGATCTCCCAGCTGGTCGCGTCCATCGCCGTGTGGCAGACCGCGCAGACCAGGGCCGCGGGCGCGCCGCCGGAGAGCAGCACCGCCAGCCGCAGCGGCAGGTCGGCCGCCAGGTCGAAGCCCCCGGTCCGCAGTTCGCGGGCCAGTTCGACGGCGGCCTCGGCCGGATCGCCGTCGGCGTCCACGAGGAGCAGGTCGAGGGTGCCCTCGCCCGCCACCTCCTGGACGGTGTCCGGGCCGATGCCCGGCGCGATCCGGTACGTGGTGCGCAGCGACTCGTGCCGCTCCAGCAGCACGCCGATCGCCGCCTCGACCGCGGCGAGCCCGGTGCCGTCCGGGACCGGCAGCACCGTGGTGAGGTTCAGGTGGGACGGGTCGTCGTCCACGATGACCGCGCGCAGCAGGTTGGTCAGCCCGTGGGCCAGTGGACCGCTGCGCGCGGAGAGTCCCGAGAAACCGATCTTCGACAACAGCCTCCGCCGTGCCATGCCGCTCCGCCTCCTCAGCTGCTCCGGCCCGGTGGTCCCGGGCCTCGTGCGGTGCCAGTGAAGACGGGGGCCGACGGGACGGCCAGGAAGGCCGATCGGCAACAGTTCCGGTGCGCGCGGCCGGGAGTACTGCTCCGGCCTGCGGCGATGCCGCGGGCGGCCCGGGCGGCGGGCGGCTGCGGACGGCCCGCAGTTGCCGATCGCTTGCCGGTCCGGTGCCGGTCGGGTGCCGCTGACGGCCCGTGGGGCGGCCGGGAGCCGGGGGGCTGCGGGGAGTGCGGACGGGCCCGGAGGCCGGGGAGGTCCGTGCGGCGCCGGGGGCCCTCGCGGAAAACCACTGGCCCGTCACGGCACCGCCCTGGTAACCATGTGACATGCTACAAACCTCCCGGATCGCCCTCCGCGCCCGTCACGACAGCGACGTTCCGCTGCTGCACGCCGAGCTCCACGACGACGTCGCCACCCGCTCGCGGGCCGACACCCGCCCCTGGCAGCCGGTCCCGCCCGGCTCCCCGCAGTCGCCCTTCGTGGTGAAGCCGGACGACGACCGGGCGGCGTGCTTCTCGGTGGTGGAGCTGCCGTCGGGCGAACTGGCCGGGGAGGCGCTGCTCTGGGGCATCGACACCCACAACCGGGTCGCCCACCTCGGTCTCGCGCTGCGGCCCGGCTTCCGCGGGCGCGGACTGGCGGCGGACGTCGTGCGGGTGCTCTGCCGGTACGGGTTCACGGTGCGCGGGCTGAACCGGCTGCAGATCGAGACGCTGGCCGACAACCGGCCGATGATCAGGGCCGCCGCCGGTGCGGGTTTCGTGGCCGAGGGCACCCTGCGCCGCGCCGCCTGGGTCTGCGGGGCCTTCGTGGACGAGGTCGTGCTCGGGCTGCTGGCCGAGGACTGGACGGACGAGCCCGGGGCGTAGCCGCCCCCGGCCCGCGGCCCCGGCGGCCGGGGGCCCGGGGCTCAGGCCCCCGTGCCCTGCGGCGGGGTGGCGGCGGCCCGGTCCCGCGGCGCGCGGTGACGGGCGCGGTAGGCACGCGGGGTGGTACCGGTCAGCCGGGAGAAGTGGCCGCGCAGGGTGGCCGGGGAGGCGAAGCCGGTGCGGGCGGCGATGACCTCCACCGGTTCGTCGGTCCGTTCCAGCAGCTCGCGGACCCGCTGGAGGCGCAGGCCCAGCAGGTAGCGCGGGGCGCTGAGGCCGGTCCGGGCCAGGAAGCGCCGGTGGAGGCTGCTGACGCTGACGCCCGCGTGCCCGGCGATGTCGGCCGGGGTCAGCGGCAGATGGAGCCGGGTCTCCAGCCAGCGCAGGGTGGCGTCGAGGCCGTCGCTGTCGGCGACGGTCCGGCCGATGTCGTCGCGGACCCGTTCGGCGTGGACGAGGAGCGGGCTGAGCAGTTCCCGGCGGGTCCGGTCGGCGACCCCCTCGCCGTGGTCCTCGGCCAGCAGGCACAGGCAGACGTCCAGCCCGCCGAACACCCCGCCGGAGGTGCGGAAGGGCCCGTCGGCGGTCAGGGTGCCGCCGGGGTCGACCTCGACGCGCGGGTACCGGCGGGCGAGTTCCTCGGTGTGCCGCCAGGCGGTGGTCGCCCGCCGGCCGTCCAGCAGACCGGACGCGGCGAGGGTGAGCACACCGCTGCCCACCGCGCCGATCCGCGCGCCCCGGGCAACGGCGGCGCGGAGCGTGTCGAACAGCGCGGGCGCGGGCGGGCGTCCGGGGTCCGCCCGGTGGGCGGGCAGCAGCAGGACGTCGGCGTCGGCGGCTCCTTCGAGGCCGAACGGGAGCACCACCTCGGCGGGGGCGGGCCCGCCGAGCAGAACGGCGCCGGGGGCTCCCCCGGTGCAGAGCCGAAGCTCGTGGCCGGGGCCGGGGTGCGCGCGGTCGGCGGTGCCGAAGACGAGTCCGGGGGTGGTGAGGTGATGGCCGGGCAGGCCGTCGAGGGCGAGGACGGCGATCACGGGCATGGGCACCAGCGTAGTCGTGGGGCGGACGGCGGCGGCTCGACGGCGGACGGCGGGCGGCGGGCGGCGGGCGGCGGAAGGGCTGTACGTACGGCGTGACCTCAGCCGTGAGGACCTGCGCTCGTGGGCGCCGAAGCTGACGGTGATGCCGGCGGCGGAGC
>NZ_JBHJRC010000149.1:0-9046 GCF_042261735.1 Kitasatospora sp. NPDC056327
GCCGGACGACGTCTCCGTCGCCCGGCCGCGGCCCGTCGTCCGGGCCGTCCGTCAGGCCGTCCGTCAGGCGATCGAGAAGTCGTCGCCGTAGACGCTGCCCTGCCCGTACCAGCCGTGCAGGTAGACCGTCGCGGTGCCGGAGGCACCGGTGGTGAACGGCACGGTGATCTTGCTCCAGCCCGCGGAGCTGGTCCAGGCGGAGCCGGTGGCGCCGTTGTTCACGCCGACGTAGGCGTAGTTGCCCTGGACCCAGCCGGTCAGGGTGTACGACTTGTTCGGCGCCAGGGTCACGGTCTGGGTGCACTCACCGGTCTGCGCCGGGCCGGCCGCCGCCTGCAGCGCGTAGGAGCCGGAGTGGACCGGGGTGCTCACCACGGCGCCGCCGGCCTGGCAGGTCCAGGGGCCGAGGCTGCCGGTCTCCAGGCCGCCGTTCGCCAGACCACCGGGCGGGGTGACGCCGTTGACGGTCAGCGCGTAGGTGGCGGTGTGGCTGCCCGACGGGGCGGTGGCGGTGACGGTGAGCTGGTAGGTGCCGGGGGCGGTGCTCGCGGCGGTGGCGATGTTCAGCGTCGCGTTCGCACCGGCGGTGACGGTACCCGGGGTGACGGTCGCGGTGACGCCGGCCGGGGCGCCGCTGACGCTCAGCGCGAGGCTCTGGGCCGAGCCGGAGACGACGCTGGTGTTGACGGCCGCGGTGGCCGAGGCGCCGGCCGTCACGGTGCCGGAGCCCGGCGCGAGGACGATCCCGAAGTCGTCGCCCGGCTGGGTGCTGGTGACCTTCAGGGTGTACGTGGTGGTGTGGGTGCCGGAGGCGGCGGTGCCCGTGACGGTCAGCGGGTAGCTGCCGGGGGCGGTGGTCGCGGCGGTGGCGATGTTCAGCGTCGCGGGGGAGCCGGCGGTGACGCTGCCGGGGGTGACGGTCGCGGTGACGCCGGCCGGGGCGCCGCTGACGCTCAGCGCGATGCTCTGCGCGGAGCCGGCCAGCACGCCGGTGGTGATGGTGGCGGTCGTCGAGGCGCCGGCCAGCACGGTGCCGGTGCCCGGGGTCACACCGATCGAGAAGTCCTGGTTCGGCTGGGTGTTGCTGGTGAACGGCGCGAAGATCTTGGTGAAGTCCCAGGTGCCCTGCTGGATGCCGGAGCAGTCGTCGCGGGCGCCGCCGCCGGGGCACTTGCCGTTGTCGCGCTGCAGCGCCCAGAAGGACAGCGTGTTGATGCCCTTGGAGACCGCCCAGTTGTAGACGGTGGTCGCGTTGGCGATCGTGAAGGTCTCGCCGGCGCCGAAGTCGTCCACGCCGGGCATCTCGGTGACGCCGATCGAGCCCCACAGCTGGCTGGGGGTCTTCGTCGGGTACAGCCGGGACAGCTGGTTGTAGAGCCCGGTGGCCGCCGTCTGGGTGTCGGCCGCCATGTCGTGCTGGGCGTTGTCGTAGTAGTCGAACGTCATCAGGTTGACGACGTCGATCCGCGCGTTGTTGCTGACGGCGTTGCGCAGCACCGCGAGCCCGCTGTCGGCGAGACCGCTGGTGGTGGTGGGCAGCGTGTAGGAGAACTGGATCTGGCGGCCGTTGGCGGCGGCCCAGTCCTGGGTCAGCTTGATCGCCTTGTTGCGGCGGTCGATGCCCGCGGAGTTGTCCAGCGCCTCGACCTCGATGTCGAGGTCGATCCGGCTGATGTCGTAGGTGGTGATGAGCTTCTGGTAGGCCGCCGCGATCTGGTTGACGTCGGTGCAGCTGTCGGCCAGCTCGGTGCCGGTGTGGTCGGCGGTGTAGCCGCCGAACGACGGGATCACGTCACCGCCGTTGGCCCGGATCTTGGCGAAGTCGGCGCCGAAGGTCGACTGCGCGACCGGCATCGAGGTGTCGCCGTTCCAGTACGGCGTGCAGGAGCCCTTGGTGGCGGTCTGCAGGAACGCCATGGTCAGGTACTTGGCGCCCGACTGGGCGGCCAGCGTGGCGGGGCTCTCGCCGGTCCAGGCCTCGAAGTAGGGGGCGAACACCCGGGTCGGCAGCGGGGTCGCGGCGGCGGTGCCGGCGACGGCCCCGGCGGTGACCGGGTTCGCGGGCGCCGCGTTCGCCGTGGCCGCGCCGCCGGCCACCAGGCCGGCCGAGGTGACGAGTGTGACACAGGCCGTCAGGGCGGCCTCAAGAGTTCTGCGTAGACGCATTGGTTCTCCAACAGACGTGGTGGGGCTGAGCGTTGGTGAAGGTGCGGAACTGCGCTGCGGACCTTCCGCGGGCGTGCGTGGGCGTGCCGGAAGGTGTCGGGAGGTGCCGGGACGCGCGGGGGCCTCGATGGGGGAGGTCCGTGCGGTGGGACGGTGGCGCGGGGGGTGTGCAACCCCTGGGCTCGTGGCACGGACGGACGGCGTGCGCGGACGCGCGTGCGCCGTGACGGGGCCTGGGGGCGGAGCGGAGCAGGGCAGGGCTGTGCCTCAGCCGCCGGTGGTCACACCCCCACAGTGCATCCCGGTCGGATCGACATGCCTATGGTTGGACTAGACCACTCGTCTGTCAAGAGTCCTTACAGTTCGTTGACGAAATGTCATGGAACGGCGGGGCGCCGAGGTTGGCCGGTGATAGGTCAACCGTCAACAATTCAGTTGTCGGGGGCGCGGTCGGTCCGACATCATCGGGGGCATGCGAGACCTCGACTGGAAGCTCGACAGAGAGGGCGGTTGCCGCCCGCACGCGTGAGCCCCCGGCTCCCGGGTCCCCCGGACCGCCTTCGGCGGCCGGCGACAGGACCACCCCGGCCCGCTCCCGTGCCGTTCGCCCACTCATCCGTTCCATCCGTTCGCGGCCCCCCTCGTGGGCCCGAACGCCTCCACGCCCTTCGGCCGGCGCGTGTCCCGGGCCGGTGCGGCGCCCGTGCGCCCACCACCGGAACGCGCCCTCCCCGCGTGCCCCCCCGGCTCGCGGCCCCGCCCGTCCGTACGTCCGTACGTCCGTCCGCGCCCGCGCGCTCTTCTGTTCGACCGTCAGCTTTCCTCCCGTGCCCGAACGCCGGTGCGCCCGTGCGCCTGTGCGTCCGTTCGCCGTACCTCGACGCGACCATCGGCCGTGCGTCCGAACCTCGGTGCGTCCGTAGCCCATCCCCAGGAAAGGAGGGTCCCATGAACGTCTTCGTCCCGTCCGACGACAAGGACACGGCCTGGAGCGCCGTCTGACCGGCGTGCAGGTGCCGTGGCCGCGCGGTGGTCGTCGCGCGCGGCCACGGCGGCCCGGAGCTCAGGACACCGGGCCGTTCGGGGTGCGCCGCCGCCGGCTCAGGCCGGCGGGCAGAGGGTCGTGCGCAGCGCGTCCAGGATTTTCTCCGCCTTCGCGGGTCCGAAACCCTGAGGGTGGGCGGGATCCGTGAAGCGCTGGTCGGCCAGGCGGATCAACCTGGCCCGGTCCTTGGGGAACTGATACATCGCCTGGCACTGGTTGCGGGCCCGGTCGACGGCCTGCTCCGGGTTGCCGCCGACGATCGCCGGGTCGATCGCCTCCAGCGCGGCGATCAGCCGCCCGGTGACGTCGGCGGCCGGCGCGGCCGGCAGGCCGGCGTCGGAGGGCGGCGCCGGCTTCGGTGCGGCGGGCGGGGGTTCGGCCGGCCCGGAGGCGGCCGGGGGCTCGGCGGGGGAGCCGGTCGCCGGGGTGCTGTCCCCGGGCGCCGGGGCCCCCGCGCCCGCGGTCGTCCCCGCGCCCGTTCCTGTGCCCGGGGACGCCCCCGCGGGCGGGGGGACGGCGGCGGTCGCGGCGGGCTCCGCCGCGGGCGTGGTGACGGCCGTCGTGCCGCCGCCCGTCGGGGCGGCGGCACCGGTCGCCGTGGAGCCGGCCGCGGTGTTCCCGGTGCCCGCGCCGGAGCACGCGGCGAGGCCCACCGCGGCACAGGCCGTGAGGGTGGCGGCGAGGAGACGAGTGCGCATGCCGCCACCCTGTCATGTCCGCGGCGCTCCAGGGAAGATCCGCCGGGCCCGGGATCGCTTCCCGGACCCGGACCCGGGGCCGGTCAGAGCAGCCCGTTGCTCTTCAGCCAGTCCTTGGCCACCGCCGACGGGTCCTCCTTGTCGACCGCGACCTTCTTCATCAGCGCCAGCAGCCCCGCCGTGTCCAGCTTGGCCGACACCGCGTTGAGCGCGCCGGTCGCCGTCGCGTCCACCTTGGCCTTGTTGACCAGCGGCGTGACGTTCTCCGCGCCGAACAGGTTCTTCGGGTCGGTGAGCGGCACGAGCTTCAGCTGGGTGATCTTCGGGTCGGTGGAGAACACGTTGCCGACGTGGACCGAGCCGTCCTTGACCGCGTTCGCCGTGGTCTCACCGGTCGACTTCCACTCCTTGAACGTCACTCCGTAGACGTCCTTGAGCGGCTGCTCCTGCCGGGACTTGAACTCCGGCGGACCGCCGATGGTGAGCTCGCCCGCCTTGGCGGCGAGGTCCGCGATGCTCTTCAGGCCGAACTTGTCGGCGGTCTCCTGGCTGACGCTCAGGGTGTCCTTGTCCTCCGCGGTGGAGGAGTCCAGGATCCCGAGCGAGGCCGGCAGCTTCTTCGCCAGCTCGGCGTTGACGGAGGCCGTGACCGGCTCCGCCGCCTTGCCGCCCAGGTAGGCGAGCAGCGAACCGTTGTACTCGGGCAGCACGGACAGGCTGCCGCTCTGCAGCTGCCCGTAGAGCACCTCGCGGCTGCCGATGTTGAACTTCTCCTCGACCTTGACGCCCTTGGCCTTCAGCGCCTGCGAGTAGATCGAGCCGAGCAGCACGTTCTCCGGGAAGTTGGCCGAGCCGACCACGACCGTCCCGCCGGCGGGCGCGGCCCCGGCGGTGGTGCCGCCGGCCGAAGGGGCCGACGAACCGCCGCCCAGCGGGTCACCGCCGGAGGAGGAGCAGGCGGTCGCGGTCAGGGCGAGCACGGCGAGCGCGGCCAGGGCGGCGGCCCGGCGGCCGGCCGCCGTTCGCGGCTGCGCCGATGCGGGAGTCGACATGGTGACAGGTGTCCTTTCGAGGTGGACGTCCCGGTGGGGGACGGAAAGCACGGGGACAGGAAGCAGTGAGACAGCGGGGCGCAGTGAGACAGCGGGGCGCAGTGAGGCGGCGGGGCGCGCGGGGACGGCGGGGCCCACGGACCGCCCGGACGGGCGGGGCCTCCGGGCCCGAGGGCTCACGACGGCTGCCGGGCCGCGGCCCGCTGCTGCGCCCGCAGTCCGGGCGGCAGCGCGTACCGGGCGAGCAGGGCGAAGAACACCTGCGCCGCGACGGCGAGCAGCACGACCAGTAGCGCGCCGCCGACCGTCATCGCGAAGTCCCGGGTCGCCAGGCCGTCGACGACGTACCGGCCCAGCCCGCCCAGACCCACGTACGCGGCCACCGTCGCCGTCGCGATGACCTGCACGGTCGCCGTCCGCAGACCCGCCAGCAGGGTCGGCAGCGCCGACGGCAGGCAGACCTGGAACAGCACCTGCGGGTGCGTCAGCCCGACGCCGCGCGCCGCGTCCCGCACGTCCGGGTCGGTGCCGCGCACCCCCTCGACGGCGGCGACCAGCAGTGGTGGCGCGGCCAGCGCGACCAGCGGCACCAGCACGGCGGTGTCGCCGACCCCGGCGAGCAGCACCGCCAGCGTCACCAGGCCGAGCGTCGGCAGCGCGCGGGCGGCGCCGGCCAGCGCGGTCACCGCGGTGACGCCGCGTCCGGTGTAGCCGATCAGCAGCCCGAGGGGCACGGCCAGCAGACCGGCGAGCAGCAGTGCCTCGCCGGAGAGCAGCAGGTGCTCGGCGACGCGGTTGGCGATCGAGTTGGCGCCGCTGCGGCGGTCCTCGGCGGAGAAGAAGTCCCCCAGCCAGGTGAGCCAGTTCACCGGCCCGCTCCCTTCTCGCGGACTGCCCACGGCGCCAGCACCCGGCGGGCGCCGACCAGCAACAGGTCCACGGCCAGCGCCAGCACGGCGATCAGCACGATCCCGGCCACGATCGGCGTCGGGAAGGTGCGCTGGAAGCCGTCGACGAACAGATAGCCGAGTCCGCCGCGGCCGACCAGCGCGCCCACCGACGCGAGCGAGATGCTGGAGACGGCCGCCACCCGGAGACCGGCCACCAGGTAGGGGACGGCGGCGGGCAGTTCGACGGCGGCCAGCCGGTGCCACGGCCCGTAGCCCATCGCGGTCGCGGCCTGCCGCACCGGGTCGGGCACGGCGCGCAGCCCGTCCACCGTGGTGGGCAGCAGCACGGCGAGCGCGTAGAAGGTGAGCGGGATCATCACGGTGGCCCGGGTGGCCAGCCCGGTGTACGGGATGAGCACCACGAAGACCGCCAGCGAGGGCAGCGCGTAGACGACGTTGAAGACGGCGGCGAGCGGCTGGTAGAGGCGCGGGAAGCGGACGCAGGCCAGGCCGAGCGGGACGGCGAGCAGCAGGCCGATCAGCACCGGGAGCAGGGCGATGACGGCGTGGTCGGCGAGCAGGTCGCCGAGGTAGCCGAGGTGGTCGCCGATCCAGTACCAGCGGACGATCGGTTCATCGTCCACCGTCGGCCCCGTCCGTACCCGCGGCGGCCGGCGCGGTGCCCTGGGCGGCGGCCGGGCCGGTGTCCGGTGCCGGTCCGGTGACCGCGGTGGTGGCCGCGGACGAGGGCGGGGAGGCGGCGGCGACCGGGGAGGGCCCGGCGGCGAGGGCGGTCAGCACCGCCTCGCGGTCGGCGGTGCCGGTCACCCGGCCCTCGGCGTCCAGGGCGAGGGCGACCCCGGCGGGGGACAGCACGGCGGCGTCGAGCGCCGCGCGCAGCGTGTCGGCGCCGGGCCGGAACCCCGGCGCCGGGTGGACGGCGGCACCCGGGGCGTCCCGGTCGATCCACCCGATCGGGCGGCTCCCGTCGTCCAGCGCGAGCTCCCAGGCGCCGAAGCGCACCGTCCGCCGCGCCCCCGGCACCGCCCCCGCCGCCGACTCGGCGCCGTCGGGCCCGCCGGGTATCGGCCGGACGGCGACGGTCGCGGCGGGCCGCAGGCCCAGCCCGCGCAGCCCCCGGTCGCGGCCGAGGAAGGCGGCCACCTCCGCGTCGGCCGGCGCGGTGAGCAGCGTGTGCGGGTCCGCGAGCTGGGCGATCCGCCCCCGCTCGCGGAGCACCACGACCTGGTCGCCGAGCCGGACCGCCTCCTCGATGTCGTGCGTGACGAACAGCACCGTCTTGTGCAGCTCCGACTGCAGCCGGAGCAGCTCCTCCTGGAGCCCGGCCCGCACCACCGGGTCGACCGCGCTGAACGGCTCGTCCATCAGCAGCACCGGCGGGTCCGCGGCCAGCGCCCGGGCCACCCCGACGCGCTGCTGCTGGCCGCCGGAGAGCTGGAACGGGTACCGCTTGGCGGTCTCCGGCGCGAGCCCGACCAGGTCGAGCAGTTCGGCCGCGCGGGCACGGGCCCGCTTCTTGTCCCAGCCGAGCAGGTGGGGGACGGTCGCGATGTTGTCGATCACCCGCCGGTGCGGGAACAGCCCGGCCTGCTGGATCACGTAGCCGATGCCGCGCCGCAGCTTGGCCGGCTCCAGCGCGGCGACGTCCGTGCCGTCCAGCAGGACCCGGCCCGAGGTCGGCTCGACCATGCGGTTGACCATCCGCAGCAGCGTCGTCTTCCCGCAGCCGGACGGCCCGACCAGCACGGTCGTCCGACCGGTGGGGACGTCGAGGTCGAGGCCCTCGACGGCGACCGTGCCGTCGGGGTGGCGCTTGCCCGCGCCGTCGAATCTGATCACGGGGGGTTTCCTCGTTCCGGCGGCCCCGGCGGCGGCGCCGATGGTGTCGTCTGTCGGTCGGGCGGTCTTGTCGGTCTCTGCGGTGTGCCTGTCGGTCGCGCGGTTGCCCGCCCTTGAGCCGGCGGAAACTCCGATCAGCCTATGACGTGACGAACCCCGTGTCCCTGATTTACCGGCCGTGCCCGGGCGGACCCGGCCACGGCCGTTCTCGCCGGCCGTGCCCGTGGGCGCGCCCCCTCAACCGCCCTGACGGGTAGGCAGCCCGGCCGCCGCCCAGCCGACGAACCCGCCGTCCAGGTCGGTCGCCCGGTGCAGGCCCAGCTCGCGCAGCGAGGCCGCGGCCAGGCTCGACGCGTACCCCTCCGAGCAGACCAGGATCACCTCCAGGTCGTACCCGGTCGCCTGCGGGATGCGGTGACTGCCCGTCGGATCCAGCCGCCACTCCAGCACGTTGCGCTCGATCACCAGGGAGTCGGGGATCTCCCCCTCCGCCGCACGCTGCGCCGCCGGGCGGATGTCCACCAGCAGCGCGCCGTCGAGCTGCGCGCGGTGCGCCTCCTCGGCGCCGGGCCGGTGGACGCCCTCGCGGGCGCGGGTCACGAGGTCGTCGATCGTGGTCACCACTGTTCGGGTCCTTCCTCGGAGGTGCGGACCAGACCACCGGCCCGCAGTTCGTAGTGCGCCATCGAGCTGAGCGGCGGCGAATAGGCGTGCAGCGTCACGGCCGGGCCGGACGCGGTGTTGCGGACGTCGTGCACGTAGTCGGGGCCGAACGCGCGGACGGTGCCGGACTGGATCCGCCGGATCAGCAGCCCCTGTTCGGGACCGCCCAGCGACAGCTCCTCCAGCTCGCCCAGGGCGACGGTGAAGGCGCCGCGCGAGCCGCCGTGGTCGTGGAAGCCGGTGGACTGGCCGGGCAGCCAGCTGATCAGCCAGACCTCGTGGTCCTCGTCGGCGGCCAGCCGCCGGTACCAGCGCTCCTCGGTGGAGAGCCGCACGTGGTGGATCCACTGGTCGGGCTGCTCGGCCAGCTCGCGCACGATCGTGCGCAGCGTGTTCGGGGTCAGCGGCGCCCTGGTGTCCCCGGCGGGGGCGGGCGCGACGGCGGTGGGCGTGTCGGAGGCGAGGTCCAGGCTCATGTGGGTGTCCTCGGGGGGAGGGCGGGAGGTGGCGGTGGCCGGGGTCCGGTGGCCGGTGGCGGTGGTCCGGTGCGCAGCCGGGCGGCGAGCGCGGGCACGGTGTGGCCGGCGAAGTGCTGGGCGCGCCGCTCGCGTTCGGCCAGCTCGGCGCGGAGCGCGGCGACGGTGTGGCGGGCGTGGGTGGCGACGGCGAGGG
>NZ_JBHJRC010000149.1:9053-19371 GCF_042261735.1 Kitasatospora sp. NPDC056327
CGTCGGGGGGGGGGGGGGGGGGGGGGGGGGGGGGGGGGGGGGGGGGGGGGGGTGGGGGGTGGTCGGGGGGGGGGGGGGGGGGCGCCCCCCCCCCCCCGCGGTTCGGGCCGGTGCGGATCCGGTCCGGGTCCGGTGCGTGCGGCTCCACCACGGCGGACGCGGACCCGCACCGGTCGGACACCGGGGCGGGCACGGTCGCGCCGGGAGGAGGCGCGTCAGGAGTGCGGGTGCGCGGCGCGGGCCCTGGCAGAGGTCACAGGACGGAGCCGGCGGGGAAGGGGAGGATCAACAACAGGCACAGATGGAACTCGCCTGGCGTCGGAGGTCGACGTGCAGGCGGCAGACCAGAGTGGTGCCCGTGTCCATGTGCCGGATCCTTCCCGACGGGGGTGGCAGGAGTCAAGCGAGGGCGGTCAGGGCTGCCCGTTGCGCCCCTGGTCGGACGCGGTGGAGCCGCGTTCCGCTTCGGGCGCGGCCGCGGGCCCGGGGAACCCGGTCCGCGGCCGGTCCCGGGCCGGCTCCCGGTCCCGCTGTCCGGCCGCGTCGGGGGTGTGGTTCCGGCGCCCGGCCGGGTCGCGGGTGGCGTCCGGCCCGCCGTCCCGGTCGCGGCTGCGGGCCGGACCGGGGTGGTGCTCCGGGCCGCGCCGGGCGGCCTTGTCGCCCGGCGGCCGGAGCGCCGCCAGCGCGGCCTCGACGGCCGGCGCGGCCTGCTCGCCCAGGTACCGGCCGAGCGTCTGGTAGGCGTCGAACTGCCGGTGGTCGAACCACTGGTCGCCGCCGCCGTCGTTCGGGAAGGCCGGATCGCCCACCGCGTACGCGTGCAGCTCGTACGGCATGCCCGCGGTGAGCACGGCCTGGGCGACGATCAGCGTGCCGTGCCGGGCCGCCCCCGGCCGCCCGCCGGCGTCCTCGACCGCCAGCGGCCACGGGTACACGATGTCACCGACCACCACCGCCCGGGCGGAGAGTCGTTCCGCCAGCCGCGCGGCCAGCCCGCGCAACGGCGGCTGCCCCGCGCCGGCGCCTCCGCCGGGCCCGGCGCTGCCCGGGATCAGCAGCTCCGGATCGCGCAGTGTGATGACGATGCCCAGCTCCTCCCGCGCCAGGGTGATCGCCGCCGCGAGCGCCCCGGCGAAGGCGGCGTCACCGCTGGCGTCCACGCACACCGCCGTCCGCACGCCGTGCCGCAGCAGCTCGACCAGGCCGAGGTTCTCGTAGTGCCCGCCGTCGGTGGTGAGCAGGAACCGCGCGTCCATCGGGTAGCGCCCGCAGGCCTCGCGCAGCTGGTACGAGAGCCGCCGGACGGCCGGCTGCGGTGCGAAGCGCCAGTCCCGGTCGGCGGCCCAGAGCGGAGCGAGCGCCGCCGGGTTCGGCAGCCAGGTGCCCAATCGGGCATTGGTCAGCGCGAACAGCCCCTGGTAGGCGCGCGAGCGGCGCCCCATCGCGGAGGAGAACGCCGCGCCGGAGACGGCCATCGCGGACTGCACGGTGAGGTCCCGGGCGATGTGCCGCCGGGTGCGCCGCTCCAGCAGGTCGGTGCGCGCGTACCCGACGTCCGGCCCGCCCACGTAGTCGTGCGAGAAGGTGAACGACACCGCCCGCCGGCCGGGCGGGGTCCGCGCGCTGCCGGACAGGTTCGCCGCCGCCGCGAAGATCACCTGGGGGAAGTCCGGGTGCCGGGCGCCGTACTGGCTGAGCCGGGTGTGCTCGCCGAAGAAGTGGTACGGCCGGGCCAGGACCTCCTCCCCGCGGCCCCCGCCGCCGGCGTCCGCGTCCGTGCCCTCGCCCGGCCCGTCCGCCGGCCCGTCCGCCGGGCCCTCCACCACCCGCCGGACCGCGAAGGCCGAGGCGAGCCGGCGCCGGTAGAACGGGTGCAGGCCCATCCACGTCTGGTCCAGGTTGAGCCCGACGGTGCCCAGGACCAGCGGCAGCAGCAGCTGGACGGCGCCCGGCCAGCCGTACCCGGTGGCCACCGCCCACCCGAAGGTGAGCAGCGTGCCCACGGCGAGGGCGGTCAGGGCCGACCACAGCAGCAGGTACTCCGCGATCCGCCCGGCCGGCCCGCGGCCGCCGCGCAGCGCGCCGCCGACCACCGTCGCACCCTGTTCGATGGCGTGCCGGCCGTGCCACAGGATGCCCAGCAGCAGCGCCAGGTAGCTCAGCAGCACGGTGACGCTGATCCCGGCCCCGGTCTGCCGGGCACCGACCGCCAGCGCGCGCTGCAGCGCGACCGCGCCCCGGGCCAGCCCGGGGACGGCCAGCACGCCCACGGCGAGCAGCGCGGCCAGCGCGAGCGCGCCCTGCGAGAAGCGGCGCAGCAGCCGGGGGAGCAGGGTCTTCCAGCCGAGCCAGGAGAAGGTCAGCAGCCACAGCAGCCACCCGGTGGCGGCGCTCGCCACCAGCCCGGCGAGCGCGTACAGGGCGGCCGCGCGGACGGCCGGCGGCGCGCCGTCCGAGGCAGGGCCGTCGAGGCCGGCGAGCGGCACGAGGTGGTAGAAGCGGCTCAGACCGAGGCCCAGCACCAGGACGGCGGCCAGCAGCAGGGCGAACGCCGCGACCAGGCCGCGCAGCAGGGTGCCGAGTGCGACCAGCCACTCGCCCGCGCCCTCCGCCAGGTACTTGGAGTGGCGCCGCAGGTGGTCCTCCTCCGGCGAGCCCGGTTCGAGCACCGTGTCGGAGGTCGGACCGGAGCCGGCCCGGACCGGGACGCCGGGCGCGGAGCCGCTCAGCGCCAGCTGCATCGCGCCCACGGTGTACCCGCCGCCGGAGACGGCGACCAGGTAGCGGGCCTGCTTCAGCCAGGGACGCAGGGCCTGCAGCGCGCCCAGGGTGACGCAGGCGGAGCGGATGCCGCCGCCCGAGACGCAGAAGCCGAGCCGGGCGTGCTCCCGGCCGGGCGGCACCCGGGCCGCGTTGCGCCAGCGGGCCTGCCGGCCGAGCGTTCCGGGCGCCCTGGGCGCGGGCGGCCAGCGCCCGCCGCGCGCCGTGACCACCGGCCAGGGCGGGATCAGCGCGGGCCCGCCGCCGTCCGGCGGCTCCGGCTCCGGGGGCCGGCGCAGCATGCCGCGCACCGCCCGGTGCAGGGTGGCGCCGCAGACCACGGCCGCGACCGTGCCCGCGGGCAGGATCAGCAGCCACTTGACGGTGGCGAACGCCGCCGCGGCGGCGAACGGCGCGTCCCCGCCCGCCGGTCCCGGGCCGGCGGTGCCCAGGCCGACGTCCAGCAGGACGTCCTCGGCGAGGTCGCAGCCACCGGCCAGCACCCCGGCCAGGCCCGCGGCGAGTGCGGTCAGCCGCCAGTGGGCGCGGGTGAACACATGGGCCCCGAGCAGCCCGGCCGCGGCCAGGGACACCGCGAGGCCGCCGGCCGGCCAGAGGTCGGCGGCCGGCGAGGCCCGGAACTCCGGGGCCCGCCCGGCGATCACCGCCTCGGCGGCGGCCCGGGAGCCGGCCAACTGGAGCCGGACGTCCCGGACGCCCTGCCCGGCGGGCGTCCGCCGGAGGAACAGCAGCCACCCGAGCAGGGCCGGCACCGGCACGCCGAGCCCGAGCAGCGCCCCGCCCCAGGCCGGCAGCCGCCGGGGCCCGGGCACCCCCGTGGCCCGGGCCCCGCGCACCCCCGTCGCCGTCACCGTCCGTCCACCCCCCTCGTTCGGCCCGTCGTTCCGTCATGGAGCGTCATGCCCCGGACCGCACCGTTCCGTACCCGGATTCACCCGAATGGGTAAGCAGGGGACTTCCGGGACAGATGACCGTTTCATCCCATCTATGCGCCCCCCGGTGCCCGTCCGCGTGTCCGCCCACCAAGATCGCTCCGGTCCGGTCGCGTCCGACGTATTGTCAGGCGACCGAAATCGGGCCTACGGTCGGAAACCACCCTCTACGCACGTAGACCGCGCGTCGGTACCGCGTTCGTGCCGCGCCGGCCCCGGGCCGGACATGCCCCGGACGGGCCGGGCCCGTACGGAGTGCGGACCGGCCCCGCGCGGGCACCGCGCGCGGACCGTACGGAGACGTCCACCGCAGGCAGCACCGCCCCGCCCGCCAACCCTCGGACCGCGGGCCCGCCCCCCGGACGGGCCGCGGAGTTGCGGAGGTACCCATGTCGCAGATCGTCCGTGCCGCCCTCGTCCAGACCCGCTGGACCGGCGACCAGGAGAGCATGATCGCCCTCCACGAGCGGTACGCCCGCGAGGCCGCCGCCCGGGGCGCGAGGATCCTCGGCTTCCAGGAGGTCTTCAACGCGCCGTACTTCTGCCAGGTCCAGGAGCCCGAGCACCACCGCTGGGCCGAGCCCGTCCCCGACGGCCCCACCGTGCGCCGGATGCGGGACCTCGCCCGCGAACTCGGCCTCGTCCTCGTCGTCCCCGTCTACGAGGAGGAGCAGCCCGGCGTCTACTACAACACCGCCGCCGTGATCGACGCCGACGGCAGCTTCCTGGGAAAGTACCGCAAGCACCACATCCCGCAGGTCAAGGGCTTCTGGGAGAAGTACTACTTCAAGCCCGGCAACCTCGGCTGGCCCGTCTTCGACACCGCTGCCGGCAGGGTCGGCGTGTACATCTGCTACGACCGCCACTTCCCCGAGGGCTGGCGGGCGCTGGGCCTGGGCGGCGCGCAGATCGTCTACAACCCCTCCGCCACCAGCCGCAGCCTCTCCTCCCACCTCTGGCGGCTCGAACAGCCGGCCGCCGCCGTCGCCAACGCCTACTTCGTCGCCGCCATCAACCGGGTCGGCACCGAGGAGTACGGCGACAACGACTTCTACGGCAGCTCCTACTTCGTCGACCCGCGCGGCCGTTTCGTGGGGGAGGTCGCCTCCGACCGGGACGAGGAACTCGTCGTCCGCGACCTCGACCTGGGCCTCCTGGAGGAGGTCCGGCAGCAGTGGGCGTTCTACCGCGACCGCCGCCCCGAGGCCTACGGCCCGCTGACCGAGGCGTGAGGGGGGACGACACCGCCATGACCCCCACCGCCCCGCCCCCCACCCCGTCCGCGGGCTCGTCCGCGGCTTCCGCGCGCCGCACCGTCATCCGCGACGGCCTCGTCATCACCGCCACCGAGGAACTGCGCGCCGACGTCCTCATCGAGGGCGAACGCATCGCCGCCCTCGCCGCGACCGGCAGCGAGACCGCCCGCTCCTGGACCGCCGCCACCGTCATCGACGCCGCCGGCCACTACGTCATCCCGGGCGGGGTCGACGCCCACACCCACATGGAACTGCCCTTCGGCGGCACCCGGGCCTCCGACACCTTCGGGACCGGCACCCGCGCCGCCGCCTGGGGCGGCACCACCACCATCGTCGACTTCGCCGTCCAGCCCGTCGGCGGCAGCCTGCGCGAGGGCCTGGACGCCTGGCACGCCAAGGCCGAGGGCACCTGCGCGATCGACTACGCCTTCCACACCATCGTCTCCGACGTCACCGACGCCGTCCTCCGGGAGATGGACACCCTCGTCGACTCCGGCGAATCCACCTCCTTCAAGCTCTTCATGGCCTACCCCGGCGTCTTCTACAGCGACGACGGCCGCATCCTGCGCGCCATGCAGCGCGGCGCCGCCAACGGCGGACTGATCATGATGCACGCCGAGAACGGCATCGCCATCGACGTCCTCGTCGAACAGGCCCTCGCCGCGGGCCGCACCGCGCCCCGCCACCACGGCGAGGTCCGCCGCGAACTGCTGGAGGCCGAGGCCACCCACCGGGCCGTCAGACTCGCCCAGGTCGCCGGGAGCCCGCTCTACGTCGTCCACGTCTCCGCCGCCTCCGCGCTCGCCGAACTCGCCCGCGCCCGCGACGAGGGCCTCCCCGTCTTCGGCGAGACCTGCCCCCAGTACCTCTTCCTCTCCACCGACAACCTCGCCGAGGAGGGCGAGGACGGCTTCGAGGGCGCCAAGTACGTGTGCAGCACCCCGCTGCGCCCGCGCGAGCACCAGGAGGCCCTCTGGCGCGGACTGCGCACCAACGACCTCCAGGTGGTCTCCACCGACCACTGCCCGTTCTGCTACACCGGCCAGAAGGACCTCGGCCGAGGCGACTTCTCCAGGATCCCCAACGGCCTTCCCGGCGTGGAGAACCGGATGGACCTGCTGCACCAGGCCGTGGTCGACGGCCGCCTCAGCCGCCGCCGCTGGGTCGAGATCGCCTGCACCACCCCGGCCCGGATGTTCGGCCTGCACCCGCGCAAGGGCACCCTCGCCCCCGGAGCCGACGCCGACGTCGTCGTCTACGACCCCACCGCCGTGCAGACCGTCTCCGCCGCGACCCACCACATGAACGTCGACTACTCCGCCTACGAGGGGCGGACCCTCACCGGGCGGGCCCGAACCGTGCTCTCCCGCGGCACCGTGGTGCTCGACCGGGGCACCTGGCTGGGCCGGGCCGGCCACGGTACGTTCCTGAGCCGGGACACCTGCCAGTACCTCGACTAGCCGCACCGCCCCTCCTCGCCCTTCTCCGCCCTCCTCTCCCGGAGTACTCATGGACATCGGCCTCGTGCTGCAGACCGACCCGCCCGCCCGTCTGCTCATCGACCGGATGGTCCGCGCCGAGCGGGCCGGCTTCAGCCACGGCTGGACCTTCGACTCCTGCGTCCTGTGGCAGGAGCCCTTCGTCGTCTACAGCCGGATCCTCGCCGAGACCAGCACCCTCACCGTCGGCCCCATGGTCACCAACCCCTCCACCCGCACCTGGGAGGTCACCGCCTCACTGTTCGCCACCCTCAACGACATGTTCGGCAACCGCACCGTCTGCGGCATCGGCCGCGGCGACTCCGCGATGCGGGTGGCCGGCCGCAGGCCCGCCACCCTCGACCACCTCTCCCGGGCCATGCACGCGATCAAGGAGCTGGCCGAGGGCCGCACCGCCGAGGTCGACGGCACCGAGATGCGGCTGCCGTGGGTCGGCGAGGGAGCCGCGCTGCCCGTCTGGATGGGTGCCTACGGGCCCAGGGCACTGGCCCTGACCGGCCGTCAGGCGGACGGCTTCATCCTCCAGCTGGCCGACCCGTTCCTCACCGAGTACATGGTCAAGGCCGTCCGCCGCGCCGCGGCCGAGGCCGGCCGGGACCCCGACGCGCTCACCGTCTGCGTCGCCGCCCCCGCCTACGTCACCGCCGACGACTCCCCGGCGGCCCTCGCCCACGCCCGGGAGCAGTGCCGCTGGTTCGGCGGCATGGTCGGCAACCACGTCGCCGACCTCGTCCGGCACTACGGCGAGCACTCCGGTCTCGTCCCCGAGGCCCTCACGGCCTACATCAAGGACCGTCAGGGCTACGACTACAGCCACCACGGGCGCGCCGGAAACCCCGACACCGCCTTCGTCCCCGACGAGATCGTCGACCGCTTCTGCCTCCTGGGCCCGGCCGACGCCCACCTCGACCGCCTCGAACACCTCCGTGCCCTCGGCGTCGACCAGTTCGCCGTCTACGCCATGCACGACGCCGTGGAGTCCACGATCGACGCCTACGGCAGCGACGTCATCCCCCGGTTGGGTCGGCCGTAGCGGCCGGGCACCGGTGCCGCCCCGTCCACTGACCGCCGGGCGGGGCGGCCGGTGTCACCGCCCCCGGTGAGGGCGGCCGCGACCAGGGCGGCGGTCCGGGCGAGCAGCGGTTCGTCGGGCGGGTCGCCGGGGCCGGGGCCGGTGGACAGCACGGCGACGGTGACCGGGCCGCGGTCGGGGGGCCGGGTGATGCCGACGTCGTTGGTGGTGCCGTAGCCGCCGGTGCCGGTCTTCTCGGCGGTGGTCCAGCCGTCCGGCAGGCCGGCCCGCAGGCGCCCGGCGCCCGTGGTGCAGGCGAGCAGCCAGGCGGTCAGCCGGTGCCGGTCGGCCGGGCCGAGGGCGCTGCCGATGGTGAGGCGGGCGTAGGTGCGGCCGATGGCGCGCGGAGTGGTGGTGTCGGTGATCCGGCCGGGTTCCGCGGAGTTGAGCTCCGGCTCCCAGCGGTCGAGGCGGGTCGCCCGGTCGCCGACGGAGCGGCAGAAGCGGGTGACCGCGGTGGGGCCGCCGAGTGCGCGCAGCAGGAGGTTGGCGGCGGCGTTGTCGCTGTGCGTGATGGCCGCCGCGCACAACTCCTCGACGGTCAGGCCGCCTTCGAGGTTCCCGGGCAGCCCCGTGACCGGTGCGTGGCCCGCCCGGGCGACGTCCTGCGCGGTGTAGTGCACGCGCGTGGCGAGGCAGCGGCCGTCCCGGTCCAGGTCCCGCAGGACGGCGGCGACGGCGATCGTCTTGAACGTCGAGCACATCGGGAACGGCTCGTCCGCCCGGTACGCCACGGTCCTGCCGGTGACCGTGTCGTGCGCGAAGACCCCCAGCCGTGCCGCGTGCGCCCGCTCCAGGGCCCGCAGCCGGTCGGTGGGACCGCGCCCGTCCGGGTCCGGGCCCCGTGCGGCGGCGGCCGGCCCGCCGGGCGGGAGCGCGGCCGCCAGCACGGTCGCGGCGGCCCCGCCGAGCACGAGGCGGCGGGCGGGTCGCGGTGCCACGGGTGTCTCCTTCCCGGAGGTTCCGGAGGTCCCGGGGTGCGCGGGAAGCGGTGTCCGCGGGCCGGCCGGCGCGGCGGTCGTGGGTGGCGGTCGTGGGTCGTGGTCGTGGCCGCGGGCCGGGCTATCCCGCGAGCCGGTCGATGGCGGCGAGGACCTTCG
The DNA here is from genome assembly GCF_042261735.1 of Kitasatospora sp. NPDC056327. NCBI lineage: Bacteria > Bacillati > Actinomycetota > Actinomycetes > Kitasatosporales > Streptomycetaceae > Kitasatospora > Kitasatospora sp. NPDC056327. The sequence goes on from NZ_JBHJRC010000149.1 coordinate 17,694, forward strand.
CGGGGCCGTCCTCCGCCACCAGGGCGGTGGCGAGGGTACGGGCGTGGGTGCGGTGCCAGGGGCTGTCGAGGGCCTGGCGGATCGCGGTCGCGAGGCGGACGGGGGTGAGCCGGGGGAGGGGGACGGGCCCGGGGGAGGTGCCGAGGCGGGTGACGCGGTCCGACCAGAAGGGCGCGTCGAGCTGGGCGGGCACCGGGACGGTGGGGACACCGGCCCGCAGGGTGGCCGCGGTGGTGCCGGCACCGGCGTGGTGGACGGTGGCGGCGGCCCGGGGGAAGAGCCATTCGTGCGGGGCGTCGCCGATGGTGAGGACGTCGTCGAGGCCGTCGGGCGTGCTGAGGCCGCTCCAGCCGGACTGGACGACGGCGCGCACCCGGGCGGCGCGGACGGCGGCGAGGAGGGTCGCGGTGAGGCGTTCGGGGTCGGGCACGACGAGGCTGCCGAAGCCGATGCAGACGGGCGGCGGTCCGGCGGCCAGGAAGTCGAGGAGGCGGGGCGGGGGCTGCCAGCCGGGGTCGGCCACCGGCCACCAGTAGCCGGTGACCTGGTGGGACGGGTGCCAGTCGGCGGGGCGCGGGACGACGCGCGGCGAGTAGCCGTGCAGCACCGTGCGGTCGCGCCGGGCGCGGGCCACGGTGGCCCGCGGCAGGCCCAGCCTGCGGCGCAGGTCGCGCACGGCCGGGGCGAAGAGGCGGTCGACGACGGCCTGCACGGCGTGGCCGGCGAGCAGGTTGCCGGGGCCGCCGAACGACCGCGCGCCGATGATGGCCGGCACGAACTCCCGGGTGGGGGTGTGCGGCTGGAGGAGCAGGACGACGTTCGGGATCCCGCCGGCCTCGGCGACGCACTGGCCGAGGTCGGCGGTGGTGCTGGTGGTGAGCAGGAGGTCGGTGCCCGGTTCGGCCGCGTCGGCGATCCCCGCGCCGAGAGCCGGTATGAACGCCCGGGCGAGGCGGGTGAGCCGGAGCAGGGCGCGCGGTCCGGAGCCGGAGCCGTGGATGTCCCGGCCCTGCGGGGAGGTGAGTTCGGCGCGTGGGTCGACCGGCAGCGGGCGGAACTCCAGGCCGGCGGCGCGGACGGAGTCGGCGAACGTGACGTGGGTGGCGACGGCCACCTGATGCCCGGCCGCGCTCAGCCGGGCGCCGAGCCCGGTCAGGGGGGCGACGTCGCCGCGGGAGCCGGCGGTGGCGATCAGGATGCGCATGGCCGCAGTATCCCGGGGCGGCCGGGCCCGGAGAAGGGCGCCACGCCAGCCCCGGACCCGGCCCGGGGGAACCGCCGGGCGGTGGTGCGGCGTCCCAGCAGGCAGTACGGCGCGCACGGGGCCGCCGTGCGGCCCGGAGGGCGGGAGGACACGGATGAGCTTCGTCGCATGGATCGTGCTGGGTCTGGTGGCCGGGGCCCTGGCCAAACTGCTGCTGCCCGGCCGGGACCCGGGCGGGATGCTGGTGACGACCCTGATCGGCATCGCCGGCTCCTTCGTCGGCGGCTGGATCTCGGCGAGGTTCCTGGACCGTCCGGTGACGGCGCAGTTCTTCGACCTGGCGACCTGGGCTTCCGCGATCGGCGGTGCGCTGGTCCTGCTGATCCTCTACCGGATCGTCTTCGGCCACTCCCGCGACTGACGGCGGGGGCGGGAAGGACCGGCCCGGCCGCGCGATCCTCCGGGCGGCCGGGC
>NZ_JBHJRC010000150.1:0-10908 GCF_042261735.1 Kitasatospora sp. NPDC056327
CCGCGCTGACCTGCTCCACCGGCTGCGCCGCCCAGCCCGGCGTGAAGGACTTCGTCGGCTACGGCTCGACCGCGAGCTCGGCCGAGGGCTCGCCGCCGAGCACCCCCGCGTTGTTCACCAGCAGGTCCAGCCCGCCCAGCTCCCGCGCCGCCGCCACCAGCGCCGCCCGGTGCGCCGCCGAGGTCACGTCCCCGGCCACCGCCACCACCCGGCCCCCGGAAGCCCGCGCCGCCCCGGCCGCGGCCTCCTCCAGCGCCGCCGCACCCCGGGCGCTCAGCACCAGGTCCCCGTTCGTACCGTTCCCGCTACCGCCGGGCGGCGGCCTCGCGCAGCCGCTCCACGGCCGCCGCGACCCGCTCGTCGGTCGCGGTGAACGCGACCCGCACGAACCGGTCGCCGGCCGGGCCGTAGAAGTCGCCGGGCGCCACCAGGATGCCCAGTGCGGCGAGTTCCGCCACGGTGTCCCAGCAGGGCCGGTCCTGGGTCGCCCACAGGTAGAGGCTGGCCTCCGAGTGCTCGATCCGGAAGCCGTGGGCCTCCAGCGCCGCCCGCAGCGCCGCCCGCCGGGCCGCGTACCGCTCCCGCTGCTCGGTCACGTGCGCGTCGTCCCCGAGCGCCGCGGCCGTCGCCGCCTGGACCGGGGCCGGCACGATCATCCCGCCGTGCTTGCGCACCTCCAGCAGCTCCGCGACCACCACCGGGTCGCCCGCCACGAAGGACGCGCGGTAGCCGGCCAGGTTGGAGCGCTTGGACAGCGAGTGCACCGCCAGCAGGCCCTCGTGGCCGTCCCCGCACACGTCCGGGCGCAGCACCGAGACCGGCTCGGCCTCCCAGCCCAGCTCCAGGTAGCACTCGTCGCTGACCAGCAGCACCCGGTGCTCGCGCGCCCACGCCACGGTGCGGCGCAGCTCGTCCGCGCCGAGCACCCGGCCGGTCGGGTTGGAGGGCGAGTTCACCCAGAGCAGGCGCACCCGGGAGCCGTCCAGCTCGTCCACCGAGTCGTACTCGACCGGTTCGGCGCCGCACAGCCGCGCGCCCACCTCGTACGTCGGGTAGGCCAGCCGCGGATGGGCGACCTGGTCGCCCGGGCCGAGCCCGAGCTGGGTCGGCAGCCAGGCGACGAGCTCCTTGGAGCCGACGGTCGGCAGGACGGCCCGCGGGCCGATCTCCGCGCCGAGCCGGCGGTGCAGCCAGCCCGCGATCGCCTCGCGCAGCTCCAGCGGCCCCCAGACGGTGGGGTAGCCGGGGGTGTCGGTGGCGGCGGCCAGCGCCTTCTGGATGACCTCGGGGACCGGGTCGACCGGGGTGCCCACGGAGAAGTCGCAGAGCCCGCCGGGGTGGGCGAGCGCGGTGCTCTTGTACGGCTCCAGCTTGTCCCACGGGAAGACCGGCAGGAGGTCCGAAACGCGACGCGCCGCCCCCGGGTGCCCCGGGAACGGCGCGGGCGTGCTGTTCTTGGTAGTCACAGCTCAGATGCCACCAGTCGTCAGTGGTCGGCGTTCTGCGGCGGCAGAGCGGCGATGAACGGGTGGTCGCGCTCGATCAGGCCGAGCTTCGAGGCACCACCGGGCGAACCGAGGTCGTCGAAGAACTCGACGTTCGCCTTGTAGTAGTCCTTCCACTCCTCCGGCGTGTCGTCCTCGTAGAAGATCGCCTCGACCGGGCAGACCGGCTCGCAAGCGCCACAGTCGACACACTCATCCGGGTGGATGTAGAGCGATCGCTCGCCCTCGTAGATGCAGTCAACCGGGCACTCTTCGATGCAAGCCTTGTCCTTGACGTCGACACAAGGCTGCGCGATGACGTAGGTCACGCTGTCGTTCCTCCTCGGAAGGGCTCGGCGGCCCATTCTGTGTTGATCGCGTGCGCGGGTGAGCGCGGCGTCGTCGATGCCCGCCCCTAGTATCGCGGGTCGGAGACCGCAAATGCACAGGAGGTGCCCAGATGGCCGCCGAAGGGCCGGTTCAGGACCGTCCGGAGGTCCGGATAGATCGCTCTGACGTGGGCCTCAGAGTCTCGGTCCGGCGGCTCGACGGGTTCGCCGACGACAACCGGCCAGAGTTCCGCGACGTGATCGGCGTGCTCGCGTCCTGGGACGAATCGGGCCTGACGGTGGTGCCGAGGAGCGGCGGCCCGGTCACCTTCGACGAGCGGCTGCTGGTCGCCGGGAAGGTGGTGCCGCTCTTCCCGGCCCGGCGCGCGCCGCTGCCGCCCGTCGACCCGGTGGAGCTCCAGCGGACCGCCGCGCGCGGCTGGCCCGCCGTCGAGCAGGAGCCGCTGGGCGCGTGGACGCTGCGGGCCTCGGCCGGCTTCACCCGGCGGGCCAACTCGGTCCAGGCGCTCGGCGACCCCGGGCGCCCGCTCGACGGGGCGCTCGCCGCGGTGCGGGAGTGGTACGCGGCGCGCGGGCTGCCCGCCTGGGTCGAGGTCAGCACACCCGGCTCGCCGGAGGACCTGCGCGCCGTGCTGGACCGGCTGGGCGCGGCGTACGCGCCGACCCTGGTGCGGGTCGCGCCGCTGGCCGGGATCGCCCGCGGCGGCCCGCCCGCCGCGCCCGGCCCGGTCCGGCTGTCCCGGACCGCGGGACCGCGGTGGCTGTCGCTGTACCGGCGGGCCGGCGACGACCCGGCGGTCGAGGAGGCCGCGCTGCGGGTCGTCCACGGCGGGCCGTCGGTCTGGTTCGCCACCGTGCCCGGTGCGGAGGGACGGCCGCCGCTCGCCATCGGACGGTGCGTCGTCGACGGGCCGTGGGCCTGCTTCGGCGCGGTCGAGGTCGCCCCGCACGCCCGGCGCGCCGGACTGGCCACCGCGGTGATGGCGGTGCTCGCCGCCCGGGCCGCCGAGGAGGGCGCGAGCGGCGCGTACCTGCAGGTGGAGGCGGACAACGCGGGGGCGATCGCGCTCTATGACCGGCTGGGCTTCACGACCAGTCACACTTACCACTACGCGCTCCTGCCGCAGGGGTAGGACACCGCCCGGAACCGTCCGCCCGTCCGCCCGTCCGCCCCACGAAAGCCGCCGCCACCGCCGTGACCGAGCAGAGCAGAGCACGCTTCCGGACCGAGGCCCGGGCCGAGCACCCCGATCCGGTGCTGCTCTGCCTGCTCGCGGCCGTCGAACACGCCCCCGCCCCGGACCCGGCGGACCCCGACGCCCTGCCCGGCCCGCCCTCCCCGGACGCCCTGCTCGCCGCCTCCTCGGCGGCGCTGGAACGGCACGCGTCCGCCGTGCGGCACGCCGTCGCCGAACGGGCCCCGGCCGGACCGGAGGAGACCGCGGCGCTGCTCGCCGCCGTCCTCGGCGGCCGGGAGCGGTTCCACGGCCGGAAGTCCGACTACCGGCGGCTGGAGTCCTCGCTGCTGCCGGACGTGCTGCGCCGGCGGCGCGGGCTGCCGATCATGCTCGCCCTGGTCTGGTCCGCCGTCGCCCGGCGGGCCGGGCTCACCGTCCACGGGATCGCCCTGCCCGGCCACTTCATCGTCGCGGTCGGCGGCCCGGCCGGCGGCGACGACTACGTGCTGGCCGACCCGTACCACGGCGGCCGGCTGCTCGACCTCGACGACGTGGAGAAGCTGGTGCAGGCCGGCGGGCACGAGTTCACGCCCGAACTGCTCACCCCGGCCCAGCCGCTGGACGTCGTGCTCCGGGTGCTCGGCAACATCCGGGCCTGGGCCGCCGACCGCCCCGAGCACGCCCGCACCCAGCTCTGGGCGACCGAACTCGCCCTGCTGCTCCCCCGCCACCCCGCCCAGCTACGCCTCGAACGCGCCGAACTGCTGGTGCGCACCGGCGACTTCCTGCGCGGGGCCAGGGAGATGGACGAGTACGCGGAGATCCTGGACGCCTTCGACCCCGACACCGCCGCCAAGGTCCGCCAGGAGGCCCGGGCCGCCCGCCACCGGCTGAACTGAGCCGCCGCCCGCCGCCCCGCGCCGCGCGTTCAGCGGGGCCGCCCGGCGGGCGCGGGACGGCCGTCCGCGGGTGCCCCCGGGCCGGTTCCGCCGGCCCCGGTGAAGGCGGCGCACGGGATCAGGGCGAGGAGCAGGACGACGAGCACCATCGCGGCAGGCTTCGGCATGCCCGTCATGCTGCCGCCGTCCCCGGCCGCCGCCGGTGCGGACCGGGCGGCGGCCGGGAGAGTTCCTCCGCCCGGACCAGCCGTCCGGGGTCCGTTGTCGGGCCCCTCCGCTAACGTGTCGCCCACGTCGAGGCCGGACGGACGGACCCCGTGCGGGTACCCGCGGCCAAGGGGGAGCGGGATGGGTACGCCCCGGCACCGCTCGTCCGCGGGCCCTGGCTCCCTGATCCGGCCCCGCTCCCCCTCCTCGGCGTTCCCGGTGCCTCAGATCCCGAGCGACTTCTTCACGAAGTCGACCTGGAGCAGCAGCAGGTTCTCCGCGACCTCCTCCTGCGGCGTCATGTGGGTGACGCCGGAGAGCGGCAGCACGGTGTGCGGGCGCCCGGCGGCGAGCAGCGCCGAGGACAGCCGCAGGGTGTGCGCGGCCACCACGTTGTCGTCCGCGAGCCCGTGGATGATCATCAGCGGGCGCTCCAGCCCGGCCGCGTAGCCGGTCAGCGAGTTGCCGTCGTACACCTCGGGCCGCTCGGCCGGGTGGCCCAGGTAGCGCTCGGTGTAGTGGGTGTCGTACAGCCGCCAGTCGGTGACCGGCGCGCCCGCGACGGCGGCGTGGAAGACGTCCGGACGGCGCAGCACCGCGAGCGCGGCGAGGTAGCCGCCGTAGGACCAGCCGCGGATGGCGACCCGGCCGAGGTCGAGCGGGAACTCCCCGGCGAGCGCCCGCAGCGCGTCGACCTGGTCGTCCAGGGTGGCGCCGGCGAAGTCGTGGGCGATGGACTTCTCCCAGGCCGGGCCGCGCCCGGGGGTGCCCCGGCCGTCGGCGACGACGACCGCGAAGCCCTGGTCGGCGAACCACTGGGAGTTGAGGTGCGGGTTGTGCGCCTGGACGACGCGCTGGCCGTGCGGGCCGCCGTACGGGTCCATCAGGACCGGCAGCAGGCCGTCCCGCCCGCGGTCGTAGCCGGTGGGCAGGAAGACCGCGGCGGGGATCCGGCGCTCGCCGGCGAAGCGGAACACCGGGCGGGCGGTGATCACCGGGGTCTCGGCGTACGAGGCGATGACGGCGATGTCGTCCACCACCACGCCCTCCGGCAGGTCCCGGGCGACCTGCACCAGGGTGCCGGGCAGGTCGGGCTCGGCGGTGGCCCGCACGGTGATGCCGGCCGCGTGCACGGCGTTGGTGACGGAGGTGAACGGACGTCCGTTGGCGGACTCCCAGGAGAGCCGCTTGCCGTCGTGGCCGATCCGGCCGACCGCGATCCAGCCGGGCTCGGGGTCGGTCTCGCCGGCGCCGCCGGAGGCGGTGAAGAAGACCTCGTCGGCGGTGACCGCGAGCACCGAGCGCAGGTGCAGGTCGGGGCCGGTGACGGTGTGCCCGCCGACCACCAGCGCCCGCGCCCCGGACTCGTCGGAGATCCGCACCAGCGCGCCGTCCGGGGTCCACGCCGGGACGCCCGGGAACAGCTCCAGCCAGACGTCGTCGCGCTCCTCGTGCAGCGTCCGGGTGCCGCCGGTCGCCGGGTCCACGCCCAGGGTCAGCTGGACGCGCTGGTCGCGGGACTGGACGAGCAGCAGCGGTACGCCGCCCTTCGACCAGTGCACCCGGGCCAGGTAGGGGAAGGCGGCGCGGTCCCAGGTCACCTCGGTGCGGGCGCCGTCCAGGCCGAGCAGCCAGAGGCCGACCTCGGCGTCGGCGGTCCCGGCGGCCGGGTAGGCGACCTCGGCGGGCTCGCGGTCCGGGTTGGCCGGGTCGGCGATCCACCAGCGGTTGACCGGGGTGTCGTCGGCCCGCTCGACGAGCAGCCGGTCGCCGTCCGGGGACCACCAGTGGCCGCGGTCGCGGTCCATCTCCTCCTGGGCGATGAACTCGGCCTGGCCCCAGGTCACGTTCGGCCCGTCGGGGCCGGCGAGCGCCCGGTCGCCGGTGCCGTCGACCCGGCTGAGCCGCAGCTCGCCGGCGGTGTTCGCGTAGGCGACGTGGACGCCGTCCGGGGAGATCCGCGGGTCGACGAGCGGGCCCTCGGCGGGCAGCTCGGCGGTGGTGCCGGCGGCCAGGTCGGCGACGAACAGGCGGCCGGAGAGCGCGAAGGCGGCGAGCCGGCCGGAGCCGTCCAGGGCGTAGCCGACGATGCCGGCCGAGCCCTCGCGGCTGCGCTCGCGGCGGGCCTTCTCGGCCGGGGAGAGGTCCTCCTCCCCGCCGCCGAGCAGGACGGCCGGGTCCGCGGCGATCCGCTCCTCGCCGGTGGCGGTGTCGAGGGTCCAGAGCAGGTTGGCGCGGTCGCTGCCCGACCGCGAACGGAGGAAGACGACCCGGGATCCGTCGGGTGCGACGGAGAACGACCGGGGCGCGCCGACGGTGTAGCGCAGGGTGCGCGCGTACTGCCTCGGGAAGGTGTCCGCTGGGGTGTGGGTGGTCATGCCACCAGACCCTACGACCCGTGGCCGGGCGATGGTGATCACTCGTTCGGAGCATCGGGCCCAAGTACGCCCGGAAGGGGTCCGCACCCCCTCCGACCGGCCCATGCGCCCCGTGGGTGCCACCGTGCCCCGGTGCGTGCGGACTCACTCAGAGTGATACATCCCTCACTCATCGGGTATGACTAGGTCCGAGTGATCGCCAGCCCCGAGGAGTGTGAGCCGCCATGGCCCTGTCCATCTCCGCCGCCATGCTGATGCTGGTCATCGTGGTGGTGCTGATCCGCCGCTCGGGCCTGAAGCTCGCGCACGCGATCGTCTGCGCGCTGCTCGGCTTCTACCTGGCGTCCAGTTCCATCGCCCCGTCGATCAGCCAGGTCACCAGCAACCTCGCCGGCATGATCAACGGCCTGCGGCTCTGACCCGCGGCGCGGGGTCACCGGGCCGGCACCCCGGTCGTTAGGCTTCCCCCCATGACCGCGACCACCGGACGCCGCCTCCTCCTCGTGCACGCGCACCCCGACGACGAGTCGATCAACAACGGTGCCACCATGGCCCGGTACGCCGCCGAGGGCGCCCGGGTCACCCTGGTGACCTGCACGCTCGGCGAGGGCGGCGAGGTGATCCCGCCGGAGCTGGCCCGCCTGACGGCCGATCGCGACGACACCCTCGGCGCGTACCGGATCGGGGAGCTGACGGAGGCGATGGCCGCGCTCGGCGTCACCGACCACCGCTTCCTCGGCGGCCCGGGGCGCTACCGCGACTCCGGGATGATGGGCGTGCCCGACAACGACGTGCCCGGCTGCTTCTGGCGGGCCGACGTCGACGAGGCGGCCGGCCGGCTGGTCGCGGTGGTCCGCGAGGTGCGCCCGCAGGTGCTCGTCACCTACGACGAGGACGGCGGCTACGGCCACCCCGACCACATCCAGACCCACCGGGTCGCGATGCGCGCCCACGAGCTGGCCGCCGACCCGGCGTACCGGCCCGACCTGGGCCCGGCCTGGCGGATCGCCAAGGTGTACTGGAACCGGGTGCCCCGGTCCGTGGTCGACCGGGCCCTCGCCGAGACCGCCGCCAAGGCGCCGTTCCCGGGGGTGGCGCAGGCCTCGGACATCCCCGGGGTGGTCGAGGACGCGGTCGTCACGACGGTCGTGGACGGCACCGGGTACGCCGGCCGCAAGGCCGCCGCGATGGCCGCCCACGCGACCCAGATCACGGTGGACGCCACCGGCGCGTTCTTCGCGCTCTCCAACCACCTCGGCCAGCCGCTGCTCGCGACCGAGTACTACCAGCTGGCGCGCGGCACGGCCGGGCCCCGGCTGCCGGAGGACGACCTGTTCGCCGGAGCGGAGCCCGTCACCGCCGGCCCGACGCCCGAGGAGTCCGCCCGATGACCCCGACCGACTCCGCGCGGCCCGCGCGCCGTTCGCCCGCCGCGGCCGTCCTCGGCACCCGGGACGAGCGCCTGAAGGAGCCCCAGCCCCCGCGCGGCGCACGGATCGCGGCGTATGTCCTGTTCTTCCTGCTGGGCATCCTGGTCTCGGTGTGCGGAGCGTTTGTGCAGGCCTTGTGGCCGCCCGTGGGGGTCCTGCTGGCGCTCGCCGCCACCGCCGCGACCTTCTACGCCGGGCTGCGGGTGACCGGCACCCGGATCGGCGCGGCCGCCCCGGCGGCGGGCTGGTTCCTGGCCCTGCTGCTGGTGATGGTCCCCCGCCCGGAGGGGGACAACGTGCTCTGGACCAACGCCACGTCGCTGGCCTGGCTGTTCGCCGGCTCGATCCTGGGCGTGATCTGCGCCACCCTGCCGACCCGCACCAGCTGGTTCCCCGGGGTTCCGGGCCCACCGCGCTGACCCGGGCGGGCACCCGCGTACGGTGGCCGGTACGACGGGCAGTCAGCACCGCCCGGTCGTACTCTCATACCGGAAGAACCGGACGTATCGGGATCTGTCCGAACCGGTTCACCGGTCGGTTCTTCCCAGTATGGTGGTGCCGCAGAACGCCGTACCCGACGCCGCCCGTCCAGGCCCGGCGCCGACGAACCGCGGTCGCGCCGCACGGCCGGCCCGCGAACCCGGAGCAGAGCAGCATTGAGCAGCCGCGAATCTGACAACGCCCACCCGACGCCCCGGCGCACGGGTCCGGACGCCTACCCGTCGGGCACCCCGCCCTACGGCACACCGGGTTTCCCCGGCGGCGACCGCACGGGTGCCGGCGCCGCCAAGGGCTCGGCTCCGGAGGGCGGGGACGACAGCCCGAAGACCGAGACCACGGTGACCACCCGGGTCCGGATCAACATCCCCGGCTCACGCCCGATCCCGCCGGTGGTGGTCCGCAGCGCCGTCAAGAACGAGGACGGCCCCGGCGAGGACGCCCCGGCACCCGCCGAACCGCCCGGTCCCCGGCACCGTTCCGCCGCGCCCACCTCCCCGGTGCTCGGCGTGATGGACGGCGGCACCGGCGGCGCTCCGCCGCACCTGCCGCCCGAGTGGCAGATCCCGCCCGCCACCTCGGAGGCCGAGTCGACCGGCGCGTGGTTCCGCCCGCGCCAGAAGAAGGGCTCCGAGGGTGCCCCGGTGCCGGCCGCCGCGCCCGCAGCCGCCCCGGCCCCCGCCGGGCCGCAGCACGGCGCCCGCGCGAACGGCGCCGCCCGGCCCGACACCGCCCACCCGCGGAACGAACGGCCGCGCACCGAGCGGCCCGCCGCGAACGGCCACCCGGTGCCCGCCCAGGCGCAGGCCCCCGCACCGCTGCCGAACGGCACGCCCGCGTCGCCGTACGGCGGGGCGGAGCCGCCCGCCGACGAGGCCGGCGTCTACGCCGACGTCCCGGCCGGCCACTTCGCGCCGACGGCGCCCGCCACCCCGTTCGCACCCGCCGACCCCTTCGCGGCCGGCATGGCCCCGGCACCGGCCGCGGACCCGTTCGCCGCCCCCTACCCGCAGGGCCCCGCCGCGCCGGGCCCCGAGGACACCTCGGTCGACGGCTTCGCCCCGGTCCCCGGCGGCGCCCCGGCCGCGCCCATACCCGGCGCGCCCACCGCACCGGGCGGCGCCCCGCAGCCCGGCCTGTTCGCCTCCGCCCCGGCCGGCGCCGACCCGTTCGCCACCACCCCCTACCCGCAGGCCGGCGCCGCCAACGGCGCCCCGGCCCCGGGCGGCCTCTTCCCCGGCGCCCCGGGCCGCCAGGGCGAGGGCACCGACGCCGCGGGACCGGGCGCCCCGGCCGTCTCCCCCGCGCCCGCACCGGACGGCCCCGCGGGCCCGTCCGCCCCGAAGCCCGCACCCGCCGCAACCGAGCCCGCGCCGGCCCCCAGGGCCAAGGCCAGGCCGAGCGCCGCCAAGAAGCTGGTCAAGCTCGCCACCTACGCCGTCGTCGTGGTCGGCTTCCTCGGCGCCGCCGCCTACGGCACCGGGCTGATGCTCAACCAGGCCGACATCCCCAAGGGCACCGTGGTGCTCGGCACGGACATCGGCGGCAGCAACCGCGACCAGGCCATCCGCCGGCTCGACGAGAGCGTCGGCAAGGCCGGTCAGCAGCCGGTCAAGCTGAAGATCGGCGAGCAGACCGTGGACCTCGACCCGACCGCCGCCGGGCTCGCCTTCGACACCACGGCCACCGTGGACCGGCTCACCCAGCACTCGTACAACCCGCTGGACGTCCTCAAGTCGCTCAAGGCCGACGAGAAGGCCGTCCCGCCGGAGGTCAAGGTCGACCGGGCCAAGCTCAAGTCCGCGCTGGAGGCGCTGGCCGGCGGCTCCGGCCAGGGGCTGCAGGAGGGCTACGTCCGGTTCAGCGAGACCGGCGAGACCGTCGTCGTTCCCGGCCGGGCCGGCCAGGCGGTGGACTCCGCCTCCGCCGTCGACCTGGTCGACGCCGCCTACCGGGACCGCGCCGCCGGAAAGTCCGACCAGCCCGTCGCGCTGGCGGTGACCGCCGCCCAGCCGAAGGTCTCCGCCCAGGCCCTCCAGGGCGCGGCGGACACCCTCGGCAAGTCGGCCGTGAGCAGCCAGATCCACATCTTCGCGGGCACCAAGAAGTTCGACTTCGGGCCGAAGACCGCCGCCGCGGCGCTCACCCTCGTCCCGGACGCGAGCGGCAAGTTCGTGCCCAAGTGGGACCTCGACGCGCTCAACCGCCAGCTGGCCGCCGGCGCCTTCGACAAGATGAAGACGAAGAAGAACGGCCAGCTGGTCCCGATCACCCCGCAGGACGTCGCGGACCAGATCACCGCGCTCCTCGACAAGACCGGCGACAAGGACCGCACCTTCCGGTTCCCGGTCTGACCGAACCGTTATCGGGGGGGGGGGGCCCGGGCCGGGCCCCCCCCCCCCAACCCCCCCCCCCCCGCGCCACCAATGTGTGCCGACATCGCCGCGCGCCCCACACCCCGGGACCCCCCACGGGGCCCCCCCC
>NZ_JBHJRC010000150.1:10918-19174 GCF_042261735.1 Kitasatospora sp. NPDC056327
GTTCGTCGCGCACCATAACCCCGCGCACCTCCACACCCCCGCTCACATGCCCCCAACTTCCGGGGACGGGTTCTGACCTACCTTTTTGGGGGGGGGGGCCCGGGCCCGGGCCCCGCCCCTCGACAACTCCCCTCCCAGGTCAGCAAGATGTGACGCCTATCGTCCGTCGCATCCGTCCCGGGAGAACCACCATGGGCCGCCCCCTGTACCGCCGCACGGCCCTGCTCGCCGGCCTCACCGCGCTCTCGCTCTCGCTGACGCTGTGTTCCTGCGCACCCGGCGGCTCCGACGGCGGGGCCCGTGCCCTGCCGAGCTCGGCCGAGACCCCCAAGCTCACCACCGTCGACATCAACCCGCACGAGCGCGGCGAACTGCGCCAGGGCGGCACCCTGCGGGTCTCGATCGCCCAGTACTCCAGTCAGTGGTCCCCGCTCCAGGCCGACGGTTCCGAGTCCTCCACCATCGCCGTCAGCAAGCCTCTGCTGCCGACCTTCTTCCGCTCCGACGCGGCCGGCACCCAGACGCCCAATCCGGCCTACCTCCAGGAGGTGCACGCAGAGCAGCGGGACGGCCGGCAGGTCGTGGTCTGGACGCTCAACCCCAGGGCGCGCTGGTCCGACGGCACCCCGATCACCTGGCGCGACATCGAGGCCAACTGGCGTGCGCTGAACGGCAAGGACCCGGCCTACCGGGTGACCAGCAGCACCGGCTTCGAGCTGGTCTCCTCGGTCGAGCGCGGCAAGGACGACTACCAGGCCGTGATGACCTTCGAGCGGCCGTACTCCGAGTGGCAGTCGATGTTCAACAGCGCCTCCAACGGGCCGCTGCTGCCGGCGAGCCGGATCGCCACCCCCGAGCTGTTCAACACCTCCTACGCGGAGGCGATCCCGGTCACCGCGGGCCCGTTCAAGGTGGAGAAGCTGGACAGGGCCGCGCAGACCGTCACCCTGGTCGCCGACCCCGCCTGGTGGGGCGACCGGCCGCTGCTGGACCGGATCGTCTTCCGCGCCATGGTGCCCAACGTGATGGCGGCGGCCTTCAACAAGGGCGAGCTCGACCTGTTCAACAACGGCCCGGACGTGGCCGGCTACCAGCTGATCCGCAGCACCCCGGGCGCCGCCGTCCGCAAGGCCGGCGGGCCCGACTTCCGCCAGTTCACGCTGAACGGCCGCAGCCCCGCGCTCACCGACCCGACCGTCCGCCAGGCGCTCTTCCAGGCGATCAACCGGGACACCATCACCCGCTCCGACCTCGCCGGGCTGGACTGGCCCACCGTCGTCCTCAACAACCACCTGCTGGTGGCCAACCAGAACGCCTACCGGGACAACTCCCTCGGCCTCAGCCGCTACGACCCGGCCGAGGCCGCCCGCAAGCTCGACGCGGCGGGCTGGAAGCTCGACGGGGACGTCCGCCGCAAGGACGGCAAGGAACTCAACCTGCGGATGGTCATCCCGGCCGGTGTCACCCAGGCGCAGAACGAGGCCACCGTCACCACCGGCATGCTCAAGGACGTCGGGGTCAAGGTCACCACGGTCATCGCCAGCCCCAACGAGTTCTTCGACAAGTACGTCAACCGGCGGGACTTCGACATCGCCGCCTACTCGCTGCTCGGCACGCCGTTCCCGGCCAGCGGCAACCGGGCCAACTTCGTGCAGAACGGCGGCACCAACCACTCCCAGGCCGGCAGCGCGGCCGCCGACGCCGCGCTCGACCGGGCGGCCGCCGCGACCGACGCGGCCAGTGTCTTCGAGGCCATCAACCAGGCCGACGGCGAGCTGTGGAAGGTCGCCGGGGTCCTGCCGCTCTACCAGCGCCCGCAGCTGTTCGGCGCCCGCGCCGACCTCGCCAACATCGGCGCCCAGGGCCTGTCCGACATCGTCTGGGAGAACGTGGGTTTCCTGAACAGCACCCAGAAGTGACGTTTCTCCGCCGCACGCGCGGGGCCCCGGAGCCGAGTGGACTCCGGGGCCCCGCGGGTGCCGGGGGGCGGTCAGCCCGCGCCGATCACGTCCCGCACCTCCGCGAAGTGGCAGGCGGACCGGTGGGCCGCCGCGCCGCTCAGCGCCTCGGGGACGGCGAGCAGCGGGACCTCGGTCGAGCAGCGCTCCTCGGCCTTCCAGCAGCGGGTGCGGAAGCGGCAGCCGGACGGCGGGTTGGCCGGCGACGGGATGTCACCGGTGAGCAGGATCCGCTCACGGTTCTCGCGGCCGGTCGGGTCGGGCACCGGGACGGCCGAGAGCAGCGCCTGGGTGTAGGGATGGGTCGGGTGGGAGTAGATCTCCTCCTCCGTCCCGATCTCGACCAGCTTGCCGAGGTACATCACGCCGACCCGGTCGGAGATGTGCCGGACGATCGAGAGGTCGTGCGCGATGAACATGTAGGAGAGCTCGAACTCGTTCTGGAGCTGCTCCAGCAGGTTGATCACCTGGGCCTGCACCGACACGTCGAGCGCGGAGACCGGCTCGTCGCAGATGATGATCTCCGGCTTGAGCGCCAGACCGCGGGCGATGCCGATGCGCTGGCGCTGACCGCCCGAGAACTGGTGCGGGTACCGGTTGATGTACTCCGGGTTCAGACCCACCACGTCCAGCAGGTCCTGGACCGCCTTCCGGCGGTCGCCCTTCGGCGCCACCTCGGGGTGGATCTCGAAGGGCTCGCCGATGATGTCCCCGACCGTCATCCGCGGGTTCAGCGAGGTGTACGGGTCCTGGAACACCATCTGGATGTTCCTGCGCACGGCCTTGAGGGCCGCGCCGGACAGCTTGGAGATGTCCTCGCCCTTGAACAGCACCTCGCCCGAGGTGGCCCGCTCCAGGTTCATCAGCACCTTGGCCAGCGTGGACTTGCCACAGCCCGACTCGCCGACGATGCCCAGCGTCTCCCCCTTCGCCAGCCGGAACGAGACGCCGTCCACCGCGCGGACCGCGCCGATCTGCTTCTTGAGGACGATCCCCTGGGTCAGCGGGTAGTGCTTGACCAGGTCCTTGACCTCCAGGATGGGCTCAGCCATGGAGGGTCTCCTTCCAGAAGTGGCAGGCGCTGCGGCGGCCCGGAAGATCGGCCCCCTCGGCGTCCAGCACCGGTGCCAGGCGCGGGAGTTCGGTGCGGCAGACCTCCTGTGCCCGGTCACAGCGCGGGTTGAACGCGCAGCCGGACGGGATCCGCAGCAGGCTCGGCGGCAGACCCTGGATCGCGTAGAGGTTCTGGCCCTTCTGGTCCAGCCGCGGGATCGAGTGGAGCAGGCCCTTGGTGTACGGGTGCGCCGGGCGGGCGTACAGCTCGTGCACCGGAGCGGTCTCGACGATCCGGCCCGCGTACATCACCGCGATCTTGTCCGCGACGTCCGCGACCACGCCCAGGTCGTGGGTGATCAGGATCAGGCCCATGTTGAACTCGGCCTGCAGCTCCGCGAGCAGGTCCATCACCTGGGCCTGGACGGTGACGTCCAGGGCGGTGGTCGGCTCGTCCGCGATGATCAGATCGGGCTGGAGCGCCAGCGCCATGGCGATCATGATGCGCTGGCGCATGCCGCCGGAGAACTGGTGCGGGTAGTCGCCCACCCGCTCCCTGGCGGCCGGGATGCGCACCCGGTCCATCAGCTCGACGGCCTTCTCCCGGGCCTCCTTGCGGCCGGCGCCCTGGTGCACCCGGAACATCTCGCCGAGCTGGTAGCCGACGCTGAGCACCGGGTTCAGCGAGGAGAGCGCGTCCTGGAAGATCATCGCGATCTTCCGGCCGCGCACCGCCCGCCGCGCCTTGGGCGTCATGGTGAGCAGGTCCTCGCCCCGGAAGCGGATCGAGCCGGAGGTGATCCGGCCCGGCGGCATGTCCAGGATGCCCATGATCGCCTGCGCGGTCACCGACTTGCCCGAGCCGGACTCGCCGAGCACCGCCAGCGTCTCCCCCGCCGACACCGAGTAGCTCACGCCGTTCACGGCCTTGGCGACGCCGTCCCGGGTGTGGAACTCGATGTGCAGGTCGTCGACCTCCAGCAGCGGGGTGCCGGGCACCAGGTTCTCCCGGCGGGGGCCGATCACCTCCACCCTGTCCCGGCCCGCTCCCGCGCCGTCCTTCGCCGGTTTGGTCATGTCAGTCATGTCCGCGGCCCTCCTCAGCGCAGCTTCGGGTCGAGGGCGTCGCGCACCGCGTCGCCGAGCATGATGAAGGCCAGCACCGTGACGCTCAGCACGGCGGCCGGGAAGAGCAGGACGTGCGGGGCGTCCAGGAAGCGGGACTGGGCGTCGCTGATCATCAGACCCCAGGAGATCGCCGGGGACTGGATGCCGATGCCCAGGTAGGACAGCGCGGCCTCGGCACCGATGTAGACACCCAGGTTGATGGTCGAGACGACGATCACCGGGGCGACGGCGTTCGGCAGGATGTGCCGGGTGACGATCCGTCCCGTCCCGGCGCCGAGCGCCTTGGCCGCGACCACGTAGTCGTTGTGCTTGTTGGCCAGCACCGCCGAGCGCATCAGCCGGTAGATCTGCGGCCAGCCGAGCACGGCCATCACCGCGGAGACCGTCCAGGCGTTGCCCTCGCCCCAGGTGGACATGATCAGCATGCCGCCGAGCAGCAGCGGGATGGCGAAGAAGATCTCGGTGACCCGGGAGAGCACGCTGTCGCCGACGCCGCCGATCCAGCCGGCCCACAGACCCAGGGTGCCGCCGACCAGGACCACCAGCGTGGTGGTCACCAGACCGACGATGATCGAGTTGCGGGCGCCCCAGATGGTGCGGGTGTAGATGTCGCAGCCCTGGACGTCGAAGCCGAACCAGTGCTCGGCGCTCGGCCGCTGCAGTGAGTCGGCCAGGTTGCAGAAGCCGCCGGCCCGGGGGTCCGACTCGGTGAACAGCCCGGGGACGACGGAGAGCAGCACCATGAACAGCGCCAGGAACGCGCCGATCAGGAACAGCGGGTTGCGGCGCAGGTCGGCCCAGGCGTCGCTCCAGAGGCTGGCGACCCGTTCGCCGCCCTTGCCGTCCCCGCCCTTGCCCGGGCCGGTGCCCTTTCCGGCGGCCGGACCGGAGCCGGCCCGCCCGGAGCCGGCCTGCCCGGGGATCGCCACGTTCGCGTTCTCGCTCTTCGTCGGCTCACTCATAGCGGATCCTCGGGTCCAGGACGGCGTACAGCAGGTCGACGACCAGGTTGGCGAACAGGTAGACCATCACCAGGGCGCTCACGATGCCCACGACGATGGTGCGTTCCCGCAGGTAGACGGACTGGAAGAGCTGGTGTCCGACACCGGGGATGTTGAAGATGCCCTCGGTGATGACCGCACCGCCCATGAGGCCGCCGAGGTCCATGCCCAGGAAGGTGACGATCGGGATCAGCGCGTTGCGCAGCCCGTGCCGGACCACCACCCGCAGCGGGCTCAGGCCCTTGGCCACCGCCGTCCGCACGTAGTCGGCCCGCATGACCTCGATCAGGCTGGTCCTGGTGAGCCGGGCGACGTACGCCAGCGAGGTCGAGGCGAGGACGTAGGCCGGCAGCAGGTACGAACGGAAACCGGCCTCCTCGTTGAAGGAGACCGGGAAGAAGTCGATGCCGTAGTCGGTGTTGAGTTTCACCCCGATGAGCAACTGGAGCACGAAGCCGATCACGAAGACCGGGATCGAGATGACCATCAGGGTGGAGATCAGCACCACGTTGTCGATGAACTTGCCGCGGCGCAGGGCGGCGACCACACCGGCGGTGACGCCCACGGCGATCTCGATGGCGAGTGCGGTGAGCGCCAGGTTGATGGTGTACGGGAACGCCCGCTGCATGACGTCGACGACCTGGTTGCCCCGGTAGTCCTCGCCGAAGTCGCCCTGGAAGAGGCCGGTGAGGTAGTCCCAGTACTGGATGAAGAACGGGTCGTCGAGGTGGTAGCGGTCCCGGAGCACCGAGACGACGGCGGGGTCCTGCCGCTTCTCACCGGCCAGTGCCGTGATGGGGTCGCCAGGCAGCAGGAAGACCAGTGCGTAGATCAGGAACGTCGCGCCGAGGATCACAGGTATGGCCTGGATGATCCGGCGGACCACATAGCGGCCCATGCGGTCTCCTCGTGGTCGGGGCACGCCGGAGCCGGGCGGCGCGGGGGTTGCCCGCGCCGCCCGTCACGGCGTACCGGTCGGACTGGGGGACGGTCAGGCCAGCTCGACGTTGGCCAGGTCGATGCGGTTCTGAGCGTCCACGACCACGTTCTTGACGGTCTTGGTGTAGGCGGCGGAGGTCTGGTACGTGTAGACCGGGATGTACGGCAGGTCCTTGATCAGGATGTCGTCGGCCTGCTGGTACAGCTTCTGGCCCTCCTCCAGGGTCTTCGCCTGGTCGGCCTGGGCCAGCAGCGACTCGAACTGCTCGTTGACGTAGCCGCCGTAGTTCGAGCCGTTCTCGATCGCGACCTTCGAGAAGATCGGACGCAGGTAGTTCTCGATCGACGGGTAGTCCATCTGCCAGGCCATCCGGAAGGCGCCGGAGAACTGCTTGTCGCCCAGCGCGTCCAGGATCTTGCCGAACTTCTCGAACGGCTTGAAGGTGACCTCGACGCCCAGGTTCTTCTTCAGCTGGTTGCCGACCGCCTCGATCCACTCCTTGTGGCCGCCGTCGGCGTTGTAGCCCAGCTCGATGGTGTTGTTCGGGACGCCGCCGGCGGCGTCGAACGTCTGCTTGGCCTTGGCCGGGTCGTACTTCGCCGCGTCGCCCATGGCGCCCTTGCGGTAGCCCGGGATGATCGGGTTGATGAAGTCGTCGGCGGGGATGCGGGTGCCCGAGAAGATCGTCTTGGTGATCGCCTCGCGGTCGATCGCCATCGAGATCGCCTTGCGGATCTCCGGCTTGCCGTAGGCCGCCGGGTTGGTGGCGATCGGGAAGCCGATGTAGCCGACGCCGGACTCCGGCTTGTAGATGTAGCGGTCACCGAACTCGTTCTTGACCGTGCCCATGGCCGAGATCGGGAGCTTGTTGGTGATCTGGATGTTGTTGGCCCGGAGGTCGTTGTAGGCCGTTTCCAGCTTGTCGTAAATCTTGAACGTGACCGAATCCAGCTTGGCCTTTCCGGCCGACTCCGGGAAGTTCTCGTAGCGCTTGATCTTGATCTGCTGGTTGTGCTCCCACTTGCCGTCCATCTGGAACGGGCCGTTGCCGATGGGGGACTCCTCGAACGCCTTCTTGTCCTGGAAGAAGGCCTTCGGGAGCGGGTAGAACGCGGTGTAGCCCAGCATGGTCTTGAACTGCGAGAACGGCGCGCTGAGGGTCACCGTGAAGGTCTTCTCGTCGACGACCTTGAGGCCCTTGAGCTTGTCGGTGGCCGGCTTCTTGTCCTTGCCGGGGGACAGCTCCTCGGAGCCCTCGATCTTGGCGAAGAACGGCAGGCCCTCGGCCGCGTTGTCCTGGTTGGCGCCCCAGTTCCAGGCGTCGACGAAGGACTGGGCGGTGACCTTCTCACCGTTGTGGAAGGTGAAGCCGTCCTTCAGCTTGACCGTCCAGACCGTGCTGTCGGGGGTGTCGATCGACTCCGCGAGGCGCAGCTTCGGCTCGTTGGTCTGCCGGTCGTACTCGACCAGGCCGGTGAAGAGCTGCGCGAGCACCTGGGCGCCCTCGGACTCCGCGGTGTTCTGGGGGACCAGGCCGTGCTGGGGCTCACCCGACTGGATGGCGATCGCGCCGCCCTTCTTGCCCGAGCCGTTCGCCCCGTCCGAGGACTTCTTGCCGCTGCTGCCGGTGCTGCAGGCGGAGACCGCGAGCGCGGTGCACGCCGCCAGCGCGGTCCAACGCATCGTCTTGGTGAGCCTCATTCAACTGCTCCTCGATCTGGGGGCTTACGAACGGAGGGCGCCCCGCCACTCGGTGTGCCGGGTACGACGGGGGTCGACATCTCAGGGCCGATCCGCACAGGTGGCGAGGTGACCACTGATACGCGCAGAGCAACTATCGATCAACCGACCCCTTCGGTGGAATCGCCGTCACATCTCTTTTCAATTACATGCCAGGACCAACCCGTGACAATACTCGGCAAATTCCGCCATATCGCGCGCGGAATCAGCGGGTCCGCTTTCCGGATAACGGACCCGCTGCACCGGTATTCGAATATTTACGAAGCGTAATGATCTATTTCGGCAAGCATTGCGGGCGGTTCTCCGGAATTCCCGCAGGTCGGCGGGTGGACAAAGCAGAAGCGCGTCCTCCCCGGGGAGGACGCGCGTGGCCGACGGGGGGGGGGCCCCCGGGCAACCCCAATACGGACCAGGCTCGTAAAAACAACAGACGCGG
>NZ_JBHJRC010000151.1:0-19132 GCF_042261735.1 Kitasatospora sp. NPDC056327
CGGGAGTCCCCCGAGCCGGGCCGCGCCGCCGTTCCGGGACCGCGGTGACCGGCCGTCGTCCCCGGTCCGGCCTCCTGCTAGCGTCGGTCCGCGAACGACTGACGACGGACGGCGGAGGTAGCTGTGGGTGACAAGGGCGTGGGACGGGCCTTCATCGGGTCCTTCACCTCGGCGGGCGGACGGGGGATCGTCACGGCCGAGGTGGACCCGGACACCGGGGCGCTGACCGCGACCGGCGCCGTCGACACCGTCCCGGACCCGTCCTACCTGGCCGTCCGCCGGACGGACGCCGGACCGGTGCTCTACGCGGTCTCCGAGGCGGCGCCCGGCGCGGTCGCCGCCTACGACGTCTCCGGCCCCGTCCCCCGCCCGCTCGGCGACGCCGTGCCGGTGCTCGGCGACGGGCCGACCCACCTCGGTGTCACGGACGGTCACCTGCTCACCGCCAACTACACCTCCGGCAGCGTCAGCGTGCTCCCGCTCGCCCCCGACGGCACCCCGCAGGCCCCGAGCGCGGTGCTGCGCCACGAGGGCAGCGGGCCCGACCCCGACCGGCAGGGCTCGCCGCACGCCCACCAGGTGCTGCCCGACCCCTCGGGCCGGTGGGTGCTCGGCGTCGACCTGGGCACCGACTCGGTGCGGATCTCCTCCCTGGACGCGGCCACCGGCGCGCTGACGCCGCGGGGGGAGACCGCGCTGCCGCCCGGCACCGGCCCGCGGCACCTCGCCTTCCACCCCGCCGGCCGGCTCGCCTACCTGCTCGGGGAGCTGCGGCCGACCGTGATCGTCTGCCGCTGGGACGCGGAGGCCGGGGTGCTCGAACCGATCGGCGAGACCCCGCTGGTCCCCGGCGGCGCCGACGGCCCCGGCGTCGCGGTCCACCCCTCCGCGCCGGTCGTCTCCCACGACGGCCGGTACCTGTGGACGGCGGTGCGCGGGACCGACACCATCACCGTGTTCGCCCTGGACGAGGGCGGCGAGAAGCCGGCCGAGGTGGCCTCGGTGCCGTGCGGCGGGCGGTGGCCGCGCGACCTGGTACTGGACCCGTCGGGCACCCGCCTCTACGCGGCGAACGAGCGCTCCGGGGACGTCACCTGGTTCGACGTCGACGGTGCGACGGGCCTGCCCACCCGGGCGGGATCGCTGGCCGTCCCGGCGGCGTCCACCGTCGTCTTCGGCTGACCCCGCTCGTCCGCCCGCCCGCGCACCCGGCACGTCACCGTCCCCGGACCCGGTTCCCGGATCCGGGGACGGCCCCCCGCCCGCGCGGCTACGGCCGGACGGCGACGCAGTCGGCGTCGCGGACCGGCAGCACGCCGTCCAGCAGGTAGCGGTCGACGGCGGCGTCCACGCAGGCGTCGCGCGGCGCGAACATGCCCGCGTAGACGGTGTGGCGGAAGGCCCCGCGCAGGGTCACCAGCCGGGAGCCGGACAGCGCCCGGTGGGCGGACAGCTGACCCGGGTAGGTGGCGGCCGGGTCGCCGTCCGCGCCGACCAGCAGGACCGGGACGGCGTTGCGCACCAGCGTGGGCGGCTCGGCGGGCTCGGCCGGCCAGAAGGTGCAGGGCGTGAGGTTGCGGGTGAGCGGGCCGAACAGCGGCTCGTCCGCCCGGTGGGCCTGGATGTCCCGGTAGTAGGCGAGCGGGTCGCGCGGGGCGGCCCGGTCCGCGCACATGACGGCGTTCTGCACGGCCGCCGAGCCGCCCGTGTCGGGGGACGCCAGACCGGTCAGGATCCCCTCCAGCAACGGGGTCGGCTCGGCCGGACCGCCCTCGGCGGCGTCCAGCAGGACCCGCACCAGGGCGGTGAAGTCCGGGTAGCTCGCCTCGTCGTCGCCGGCCGACACGGCCCACAGCACCTGCGGCAGGATCCGGGCGTCGACCCGGTGGGTGCCGACCGCCAGCGGCGCGCGCCCGGCGGCCAGCCGCACCCGCTCGACCGCCGCCAGCACCCCGGCGGTCGAGCCGCCCAGGTGGTAGGTGCCGTCGTGCCGGGCCGCCCAGCCCGCCCAGGCGGTCAGCGCGGCGTTCATCGCGGGACCCTGGGTGGCCGTCAGGTCGGGACCGAAGCGGTCCGGGTCCAGCGCCGCGTCGAGCACCGCCCGCCCGACCCGCCCGGGGAACAGTTGGAGGTACACCTGGCCCAGGTAGCTGCCGTAGGAGGAGCCGAGGTAGGAGATCGTCTGCTCGCCGAGGACAGCACGGACCAGGTCCATGTCCCGGGCGGTGTTGCGGGTCGAGGCGTGCGGCAGCAGCTCCCGGTAGGGGGCGCAGCGGACGGCGAGGTTCTTGGCGACCTCGGCGGTCCGGTCGAAGGTCGGGCGGTCGGTCCCGGCCGACCCGGGGCCGGCGGTGGGCCAGCCGCAGTCCAGCGGCGTGCTGGCGCCGACGAAGCGCGGGTCCATCCCGACGATGTCGTAGCGGGCGCCCAGCGCGGGGGCGGCCTCGCGCAGGGCGAGGGCGAGGTGGCGGGCGGGGACGCCCGGGCCGCCGGGGTTGTAGAAGAGGGTGCCCAGCCGGTGGGCGGGGTCGGCGGCGGGCAGCCGGGAGAGCGCGACGCTCAGGGTCCGGCCCGCCGGGCGGCGGTGGTCGAGGGGGACGGTGACCTCGGTGCAGCGCGCGCCGGCGGCGTCCAGGGCGGCGCCCGCGGCGTCCTCGGGGCCGGTGGCGCACGGGTGCCAGACCGGTTCCTGGCGGTGCAGCGCGGCGAGCGCGGCGGAGCCGGCCGGTGTGTCGGGGCCGACGAGCGCGTCGGGGCCGGTGGGCGCGTCGGGCGGGGCGAGCGGGCCGGCGTCCCCGGTCACCGCCGGGCGGGCGGCGGGCGGGGCACCGGCGGCGAACGCCGGTGCCGCGGCGGGCGCGGTCAGGAAGGTCAGAGCCAGGGCCGCCACTGCGGCGGCCGGCTTGGCGGCGCGGATCACTACTGGTTCCCCTCGGAGGTGCGACAGGCCGTTCGGGGCCGAGGCTAGGGGCCCCGGCCGATCCGGCACATCCGCCACCGGTACCGCCCCTCCCCCGCCGAAGTACCCCTGCCGGCCTGCGACTTCAGGACCACCGCGCCCGGACGGCGGCTACCCCCCGGTGGTTGCGCGGCCCGCCCCCGATCTGCGCGCCAGGAGCTTGCCCAGCTCCCAGAGCAGCAGGAGCGCGACCGCGGCCAGCAGGGCCCAGCCGAACTGGCGGGCGTCGAGCTCGGTGGTGCCGAGGAGGCGGTGGAAGGCGTCCATCTGGGTGACCAGCACCGCCAGGACGAACTCGGCCAGCGCCGCCAGGTTCATCTGCCTGCTGTCGAAGGTGCCGACCGTCAGCACCGACGCGCGCTCGCTGCGGCACTCGTAGGCCGCCACGATCAGGCAGAGCGCGAAGGCGGTGAACGCGATCGAGTTGCCGACGGCGGCGCTGTGGTAGTGGGCCTCGCCCAGTCCGATCAGCGCGAGCAGCGCGGCCGTGACGGCCAGTCCGGCGAGCCCCACGGTGACCACCACGGGTGCGGTGAGCACCGACTCCCCGCGCGGGCGCGGGGTGCGCCGCATCAGCCCGGGGCTCTCCCGGTCGAAGCCGAGCGCGAAGCCGAACGGGGCGTTGACGACGAAGTGGATCCACAGCACCTGCGGCGGGGTGAACGGCTCCCCCGCCGCGAGGTTCAGGACGGTGGCGCCGAGGAAGGTCAGCACGAACGTCACCAGCAGCACCAGGACGAACCGGATGTACTTGGTGAGGTTGTCGTAGAGCTTCCGCCCCTCCGCCACGGCGTGGACGATGGTGGCGAAGTTGTCGTCGGCGAGGACCATCCGGGCGGCGTTCTTCGCGACGTCGGTGCCGCTGCCCATGGCGATGCCGATGTCGGCGGCCTTGATGGCGGGCGCGTCGTTCACGCCGTCGCCGGTCATCGCGACGACGTCGCCCTTGCGCTTGAGCGTGTCGGCCAGCAGCACCTTGTGCTCGGGCGCGACCCGGCCGACCACACCGATGCCGTCGATCCGGGCCAGCCGCTCGTGCTCGGGCAGCGCGGCGAAGTCGGCGCCGAGGAGGGCCTCGCCCTCGATGCCGAGCTGACGGGCGATCGCCGCGCCGGTGGTGACGTCGTCGCCGGTGACCATGCGGACCCGGATGCGGGCGGCCTGCGCACCGGCGACCGCCGCCCGGGACTCCTCGCGCGGCGGGTCCACCATGCCCACCAGGCTGGTCATCCGCAGGTCGGTGACGAGTGCCAGCAGGTCGCCGGCCGGGTCGAAGTCCGCCGGGTCGAGGTCGCGGACGGCCCCGGCCATCACCCGCAGCCCCTCGCCGCCCATCCGCTCGTTCTGGGCCTCGGCGCGCCCGGCGAGCTCCCGGTCCCAGGGGACGACGCCGGCACCGCCGGCGAGCACGGAGCCGGCGCGGGCCGTCACGGCGGGGGCGGCGCCCTTCACGAAGCAGCGGACCACCGGCCGGCCGGCCGCGTCCGTCGCCTCGTTGAAGGTGGCCATCAGCTTGTAGCCGGGGTCGAACGGAAGGGTGGCGAGCCGGGGGTACCGCTCCCGGGTGCCCTCGATGTCCAGCCCGGCCTTGTGGCCGAGGACGAGCAGGGCACCCTCGGTCGGGTCCCCCACGACCTTGCCGTCGACCAGCTTGGCGTCGTTCGCGATCAGGTACGGCAGGACGGCGTCCTCGATCCCGGCCGAGGTGCCCGCCGCGTGGTGGACCTTCCCTTCGAGGCCGTAGCCGGTGCCGGAGACGGTGTAGCGGTCGGTGGGGCTCAGCACCTCGACGACGGTCATCTGGTTCATCGTGAGGGTGCCGGTCTTGTCGGAGTTGATGGCGGAGGTGAACCCGAGCGTCTCGACGGACGGCAGTTCCTTGACGATCGCGTGCTTCCTGGCGAGGTTCAGGCTGCCGACCGAGAGGATCACCTGGCTGACCGTCGGCAGCGCCTCCGGGATCGCCGCGACGGCCAGGGAGACCGCGCTGACGAACAGCGTGTCCCAGTCCTCGCCCCGGCTGCGGCCGAGGGCGAACATGACGACCATCGTGAGGCCGGCCGCCGCCGCGATCCACAGCGTGAGGGTGTTGAGCTCCCTGGTGAGCGGCGACTGCTCCTTCTCGGTGGCCGACAGCATTCCGGAGATCTTCCCCAGCTCGGTGCCGGCGCCGGTGGCGGTCACGACGAGCAGTCCGCTGCCGTGGGTGACCGGGGTGTTCATGAACGCCGTGTTGGTCCGGTCACCGGGGCCCAGCGGCTCCGCGGGGAGGGTTCCGGCGTCCTTCACCGCCGGGACGCTCTCGCCGGTCAGCGCGGACTCGTCGATCTGCAGGGCGCTGGCCTCGACGATCCGCCCGTCCGCCGGGACCTCGTCGCCGGCCGCGACGAGCACGACGTCGCCGACGACGAGCCCCTCCGCCGGGATCGCCGTCTCGGTGCCGTCCCGCCGGACCCGGGCGGTCGTCTCCATCATCGATCGGAGCGCGTTCATCGCGCTCTCGGCCTTGCCCTCCTGGCGCAGGCCCACCACCGCGTTCAACAGCGTCAGCACCAGCAGCAGGACGGCGGTGGTCCACTCCCCGATCGCCAGCGAGACCACCGCGGAGGCCACCAGGATGATCTGCATGTAGCTGCGGTACTGGTCGAGGAAGCGCAGCCGGCCGGACCTGGCCCGCTCCTCGGGGAGCGCGTTCGGCCCGTGCGCGGCGAGCAGTTCGGCCGCCCGGGCGGCCGTGAGCCCCACCGCCGGGTCGACCCCGAGCCGCGCCGCGACCTCCTCCGGGGGCACCGCGTACCAGCGTTCCCCGGACTCCGCCCCGGAGGGGCCGGCCTGCTCCGCCATCGTTGCTCCTCACCGTCCGGGGCCGGCCCGCCGGGGCCACGGCCCCGGCCGTCGGGTCCGGCGCGGCGGGCGCTTCCTGTCACGCTGCGCCCGCCGGGGGCGGGCGGCAATCCGGCGGCGTCCTTCCGGTGGCACCCGGTCGCCCGTCCGGCGGCCCCCGGTGGCGGGGCCCGGGCCCGGGGCCGAGCATGACGGTGTCCCGCGTCCCCCTGCACCCGGAGGCCCTGATGGCGACCCTGACGGTGTGGCGCTTCCCGACCGCGGCCGGGGCCGAGGAGGCCCTCGAAACGCTGCGGAGGCTGCAGCGGCAGGAGCTGATCACGCTCCAGGACGGTGCCGTGGTCAGCTGGCCCGCGAACGCCGGCCGGCCCCGGACGCGCCACCTCGGGGACCTCACCGGCATGGGCGCCCTGGGCGGGGCGTTCTGGGGGTTCCTGCTCGGGACGCTCTTCTTCGTGCCCGTCCTCGGCGCCGCGGTGGGGGCCGCCGGCGGCGCGCTGGGCGGTCACCTCGCCCACGTCGGCATCGACGAGGACTTCGTCCGGCAGGTGCGGCGGAAGGTGACGCCCGGCAGTTCCGCGCTGTTCGTGCTCAGCTCGGACGCCGTGCTCGACGCGGTGCGGTCGGCCTTCGAGGGGCTGCACGCCGAACTCGTCGAGACCGACCTGTCGGCGGACGAGGAGTCCCGGCTGCGCGAGGCGTTCACCGAGGGCCGCTGAGCCGGGCCCGCCCGCGGCCGGGCTCCGACGCGCCGGCGCCCGGCCCCACCACCGGCCGGCCGGCCGGACCGGCCGTATCCGGCCGACCGGACCGCGGGCGGGAACCATCCCGCGCGGCACCGCCGTTGGTCCGGTCGCGGGGGGCGGGCGATACGGACCGGGGAGGTCGGCATGGCTCGGTGGAGGGCGCTTCGGCGCGGAGCGGGTGCGGTGGCGGCGGCGGTGGCCGCCGCGGTGGCGCTGGGTACGGTGACGCCGGCCGCGGCGGCCGGTGGGCGGGGCGCGCACGGCGCGACCCGGACGGCGATGGCGGAGCTGGTCCACGGCCAGGACCTGCCCGGGGCGATCGCCGGCGCCCGGGAGGACGGCGCCGGCTGGACGACGGCCGTCGGGGTGGCCGACACCGCGACCGGGCGGCCCCGCTCGCCGCGGGAGCGGTTCCGGATCGGCAGCGTGACTAAGACCTTCACCGCGACCGTGGTGCTCCAGCTGCGGGCCGAGGGCCGGCTCGGCCTGGACGACCCGGTGGAACGGTGGCTGCCCGGGGTGGTGCGGGGCAACGGCAACCTCGGCGCGGCGATCACGGTGCGCCAACTCCTCGGGCACACCAGCGGACTGTTCTCCTTCGACGAGGACCCGGAGATGATCCGGCTGCTGGCCGGCCCGGACTTCCTGGCCCACCGCTACGACACCTACCGCCCCGAGGACCTGGTGCGGACGGCCCTCGCCCATCCGCCGCTCTTCCCGGCCGGAACGTCCCGCTCCTACTCCAACACCAACTACCTGCTGGCCGGAATGATCATCGCCGAGGTGACCGGCCGCCCGTACGGCGAGGAGATCGAGCGGCGGATCCTGCGGCCGCTCGGCCTCACCTCGACGAGCCTGCCCGGCACCGCCGCCGGCCTGCCCCACCCGCACGCCCTCGGCTACTCCAAGCTGTTCGGCGGCTCGCCCGCCCCGCTGGAGACCACCCGCCTCAACCCCTCGTGGGCCGGGGCGGCCGGCGAGATGATCTCCACCACCGCCGACCTGACCCGCTTCCACTCCGCCCTGATGCGCGGGCAGCTGCTGCCCCGGGCCGAGCTGGACGAGATGCTCCCCGCCGCCGGCGGCCCCGGCCTGGGCATCGGCAGCGTGACGCTCGGCTGCGGCATCACCGTCTGGGGCCACACCGGCGGCATCCACGGCTCGACGACGGTGTCGCTGACCACCCGGGACGGCCGGCACGCGTTCGCCCTCAACGTCAACGCCGACTGGCTGGAGCACGAACGCCCGGTCGCGGAGGCCGAGTTCTGCGGCTGAGCGGGCGGCCGCCCGGGCCGGCGACGGGGACGGGCGGTGAGCGACGGGCGGAGCATCCGGTGGGGCCGGGGCTCCGCCCGTCGCTCACCGGTTCGACGGACGGCCCACCCGATCGCCTTTTCGGGGGGCAGCGGCCGCCCACCGGTGTGGCAACGGGGTCACCCGGAGGGGTGCTCCTCTATGAATTGACCGGCGGGTCCGGCCGGTGGTGCGACGGCGCGGATGCCGCCGCTGCGACGTGCACGCGTCCGAGCGAGTCCGAGCGAGGGAGCATTTGTGACGAGTACCGCCGGTGCCACGGAGCGCGGCCGGGGTGCCACCGCCGTGCTGACCGGGCTGGGGGCGTGGCTGCCGCCGCGCCGCGTGCCCAACAGCGAGCTGTGCACCCGCATGGACACCTCGGACCAGTGGATCCGCGAGCGCATCGGCATCGCCGAGCGCCGGATCGCCGAACCCCACGTCGCCACCGGCGACATGGCGGTGGAGGCCGGGGCGCGGGCCATGGCGTCGGCCGGGACCGCGACCGTGGACGCGCTGGTGCTGGCCTCGAACACCCCGGACCGGCTCTGCCCGGCCACGGCGCCGTGGGTCGCCCACCGGCTGGGCCTGCCGGCCGTGCCCGCCTTCGACGTCATGGCGGGCTGCTCCGGCTTCGTCTACGGCTGCACGGTCGCCGACGGCCTGATCGCCGCCGGCGCGGCGCGCCGCGTCCTGGTGATCGGCGCGGAGACGATGACCTCGCTGGTCAACCCCGACGACCGGAACACCGCGCCGATCTTCGGCGACGGCGCCGGCGCCGTCGTCCTCGAAGCGGGCCCGCCGCACGCCGAGGGGGCCCTGGGCCCCGTGGTCTGGGGCAGCGACGGCTCCCTCGCGGACGCCATCGCGGTGCCCGCGGGCGGCGCGCGCGGGCGTCACCGGCGGGACCGGGCGGCGCCCGAGGAACACTTCGTGCACATGCGCGGCAACGAGGTCTTCCGGCACGCGGTGCGCCGGATGACGGCGGCGGCACGGGAGGCCGCCGCCCGGGCCGGGTGGGAGCTCCACGAGGTCGACCGGCTGATCGCCCACCAGGCGAACGGGCGCATCACCTCCGTGGTCGCCGACGGCCTGGAGATCCCCGCCGCGCGGGTGCCGTCCAACATCGGGGAGGTGGGCAACACCGCGGCCGCGTCCGTGCCGCTGCTGCTGGCGCACGCCGCCGACGAGGGCGGGCTGAAGCCCGGCCACAAGGTACTGGTGGTGGCCTTCGGCAGCGGGCTGGCCTGGGCGGCCACCACGCTGGTGTGGCCGGCCGGCCTCGCCGCCCGCCGGTGACGTACCGGCGGCCCCCGCGACCCGCCCGCCCGATCCCCCCGGCCGCCGCTCCGCGAGCCGGCCGTGTTCCCACCCGGAAGGTGACAGCCGTGACGTTCGACCAAGTCAAAGAGATCCTGACGAGCAGGTGCGGGCTGCCCTCCGGGCCCCTCACCCCGGAGGCCCCGCTCGCCGGCGCCGGGGTCGACTCCATGGCCCTGGTGGTGCTCTCGCTCCACCTGGAGGACCGTTTCGGCGTGGAGATCAGCGAGGACGAACTGTCCACCGCGGCCAGCGTGGACGACCTGGCCGCCCTGATCGGCCGGCAGACCGCGTGCGGCTGACGGCACCGCAGGCCCCGCCCCGGCCCGCCCCGGGCGCCGTGCCTCCCGTCGGGCGGCCGCCCGCCGCGGACCTCCCCGCCGCGGACCTCCCTGCCGGGCAGCCGCCCGTCGAGGAACTGCACCGGCTGCGCTGGCGGGGCATGGGGTACACCTGCCGGATCGTGCGGGCCGGCGCGGACACGGGACCGGGCGCGGAGGAGACCCGGCCCGGCCACCCGGTCACCGAGCCCCTGCTGCTGCTCGGCGGCGCGCTGCAGGACATGTACGCCTGGCCCCGCCTGGAGCGCCGCATCGCGCCGCACACCCCGGTGATCCTGGCGGACCTGCCCGGCAGCGGCAGCGCCGACGACCTGCCGGAGGAGGCCGGGTGGGACACCCTGGCCGCCGCGGTCCTGCACCTGCTGGACGCCCTCGGCCTGCCGCGCGTCAACGTCCTCGGCGCCTCCTACGGGGCACCGATCGCCTACCGGGTCGCCCAGCACTGCCCGCAGCGGGTGAGCCGGCTGCTGCTGGCGGGCGCCACCCACCGGGTGACCGGCCGGATGCGGGCGTTCCTGCGGGAGGCCGTCGGCCACATCGAGGGCACCGCGCCCGGGCCCGGGGAGTCCCTGGACGACCCGTGCCCCGGCAACGGCCAGTACGCGGACCGCCTGGTGCGCTACCTCGTCAACACCGACGAGCACCAGCGCGTCCGGCAGTCGGCGGCCGTGCAGCGGCTGCTGCGCAAGCAGGCGCTGCGCACCACCTGGCGGCAGGCGCGGCGGCACGCGGCCTGCCACCGGCGGGTGCTGGACCCCTTCCTCATCCCGAAGGGCGGCATCACCGGGGTGCCGGCCCTGGTCTTCACCGGGGAGCACGACATCACCACCTCCCCCCGGCAGAACCGGGACGTCGCCCGGACCATCGCGGGCTCCACCCTCGTCCTGCTCAAGGAGGCCGACCACATGGCCCACCTGGAGCGCGACGCGGAGTACGCCCGGCTCGTGCTCCGGTTCCTGAGCGACGGTCCGCTCGGCGACCTGGACTTCGTGCACACCGCCTGACCCCGGCCGGACGGCCCGGTCCCGGTCACGGGGCGGCGGCGAGGTACGCCTCGACCGCCGCCACCCGGTCCGTCAGGGGACCCGGGGCGACCGGCAGGCAGGTGTAGCCGAGGGCGGTGTAGGCCTCACGGTGGATCCGTTCGAAGCGCAGGGCCTCCTCGAAGCCGATCAGGCGCGCGTCGGTGCGGGTGACGAACCCGAGGTTCTCGACGAACAGGACCCGCCGCTCGTAGACGCCCCCGGCCCGGATCCGGTCCAGCTCACGGGCCAGGAACGGGGGCACGGGGTGGTCCAGGTAGCGTGCCAGGGCGTAGGTGCAGACGGGCGAGCGGTCGTAGACCTGCACCTCGCCCCCGAGGCCGGCGGCCCGCTCCTGCCGCTGCCGCTGCAGGACGGCGATCGCCTCCACGAACGACGGCCCGGCCCACGGCTCCGCCTCCCCCTGCGCCTGCCGCAGGGCGATGACGTCGGTCGCCGCCTCCTCCACCACGACGCGGCCCCCGTGCTCCAGGGCGCGCAGCAGCGCGGTCTTCCCCGAGCCCGGGGCACCGGTCAGGATGTAGCGCTTCATCGCCTTGCCTCCGGGAGTGGGGATCGTGGTGCGGCACCGTCACCGCGCGGTGGCACCGGGGGCCGTGCGGTCATTGTCCCGGAAGGGGCTCGGCGGCGGGGGCCGGCGGGACCGGTGCGGGCAGGGACCCGGCGAGGGTGCGGAGGGTGGCGGCGATCTCGGCGGCGGCCGGGGAGCCGGGTTCGATGAGGGTGTAGTGGCCGGTGTCGGGGAGGACGACGCGGCGGGCGTCGTGGTGGACGGCCAGGTAGGAGCCGAACTGGTCGGGCGGCAGTTCCTCGTCGGCGTCGCCGTACAGGACGACGGTGGGGACGCCGGTGGTGCCGGTGGGGCGCAGCAGGGTGAGCGGGTCGACGGACGGGAGGCGGTCGGCGGCCCCGGCGGCACCGCCGAGCAGCAGCAGGCCCGCGCCGTCGCTGAGGTCGTCGCGGATGGTACCGGCCAGGTCGGTGATCGGGGCGAGGCCGAGCACGGCGTCCGGGAGGCGGTCGGTGTACCAGGGGGAGTCGGCGGGCAGCAGCGCCCGGGCGGCGGCCCACAGGGCGAGGTGGCCGCCGGAGCAGTGTCCGGCCAGGATGTACGGGCGGCCGGCGGGCAGGGTGTCGACGGCGAGGGCGATGTCGTCGAAGGTCTCCGGGTGGCCGCCGTCGCCGCCCGCGCGCCGGAAGCCCGGGAGCAGCACCTCGAACCCGCACCGGGCGAGGTACGCGGCGAACGGCGTCAGGTGCAGGCGGTCGTACCGCCAGTAGCCGCCGTGCAGCAGGACGACGAGCGGGGCGTCGGGGCCGGCGCCCGGCCAGCGGTCGTACACCTGCTGGCGGTGCGGGCCGTAGCGGCCGCGGTCGGGGGCGAGCACGGGCCGCAGGGCCAGGACGCGGCGCTCCTCCTCGGCTCCCTCGGCGGAGAGCGGGTGGCGGAGCCGGAACGGGAGGTCGGTGGCGGGCCGGCCGGTGCCGGTACGGGTCTCAGACAAGGCCGCGCGCCGTCCAGAGCTCGGGGAAGACCGGCCGGGCGGCACGGTCCTCCAGCCAGGCGACGCCGGAGGAGCCGGCGCTGCCGGTCTTGCCGCCCATCGCCCGGCGGACCACCACCACGTGGTCGGTGCGCCACCGCTGGACCAGTTCGGCGAGGTCGGTCAGCCGCTCGGCCAGGGCGAGCAGCGGGTCGTGCGGCGGTCCGGCGTAGAGCCGGCGCCACACCTCCTCCACGCCCGGGTCGGCCCGGTAGGGCTCGGTGACGTCGCGTTCGCAGACCGCCCGGGGCACCGGCAGGCCCTGGCGGCGCAGGAAGCGGAGCACCTCGTCGTAGAGGGAGGGGCGGCCCAGTGCCTCGGTGAGCGCCTCGTGGGCCGCCGGGTGGTTGCGGTAGCAGTCCGTGACCTCGCGGGACTTGTCGCCGAGCAGGAACTCCATGTGCCGGTAGGTCGCGGACTGGGAGCCGGAGGCCCGGCCGAAGGCCGCCCGGAAGGAGTTGAACCGGCCCGGGGTGAGGGCGGCGATCGGGTGCCAGGAGTCGTTCAGCGCCCGGTGCGCGCGGATGCTGCGTTCCAGCGCGTCGAGGGCCCGCTCGGCGTCGTCCTTGGAGAAGCACTCCGCCGCG
Source organism: Kitasatospora sp. NPDC056327 (assembly GCF_042261735.1). Lineage (NCBI taxonomy): Bacteria > Bacillati > Actinomycetota > Actinomycetes > Kitasatosporales > Streptomycetaceae > Kitasatospora > Kitasatospora sp. NPDC056327. Next base: position 12,678 of record NZ_JBHJRC010000151.1, read on the forward strand.
GCCCGCCACTCGTGCACGGTCAGCGTGAACCAGAGTTCCATCACCTGGGTGGTGATCAGGAAGCCCATCTCGTCGGGGGCGTCGGTGAGCGGCTGCTGGAGCGAGCCGAGGACGTCCGCGTGGACGTAGTCCTCGTAGGGGCTCACTCCCTCGAACTGCACGAACGGGGTGTCGGACACACGGAACTCCTCGGTAGGCGGGGTGGTGCGCGGGTCGGACGGGTCGCGGGGACCCCGGGCCGGGGCGGCGGCCTCAGAGGTCGAAGTCCAGGGCGATCCCGTCGGTGGTGCCGGGGGCGGGGCGGGCCCGGCAGGTCAGCACCGCGCCCCGGGAGACCTCGTCGTCGCCGAGGGCGTGGTGGCGGTCCATGACCAGCCGGCCGCCGACGACCCGGGCGCGGCAGGCGCCGCAGATGCCGTCGCGGCACGAGTACGGGGTCTCGGGGCGGGCCCGGAGCACCGCGTCCAGGACGGAGCGGTCCGTGGGCCGCAGGGTGACGGTGCTGGTCCGGCCGGAGAGGCGGACGGTCAGCAGGCGGTCGGCGGGGGCCGCGTCCGGGCCGTCCGGGCCCGCCGGAGCGTCCGGCGCGGCGGGGGCGTCCGGGCCGCCGGGGCCTTCCGGGGCGTCGGCCGAGGTGAAGAACTCGGTGCGGATCCGGCCCGGTTCGGCGCCGCGGCGCAGCAGTGCCGCGTGGAGGTCGCGGACCAGGCCGCCGGGGCCGCAGAGGTAGAAGGTGCAGGCGTCGCCCGGCGCGGCGCCGAGCAGTTCCAGCAGGCCGGACAGCCGCCGGCCGTCGATCCGCCCGGAGAGCAGGTCGCTCTCCCGGCGCTCGCGGGAGAGCACGTGCAGCGCGGTGAAGCGGCGCAGGTGGCCGTCCTTGAGGTCGGCGAGCTCGTCGGCGAGCAGTGCCGCGCGGGCGGTCGGCACCGCGTGCACCAGCGACACCCGGGCCCGCGGGTCGGTGCGCAGCGCGTGGGCGGCCATCGCCAGCAGGGGGGTGACGCCGCTGCCGCCGGCGATCATCACATGGTGCCGGCCCGGTTCCGGGTCGAGCCCGAAGCCGCCCACCGGGGTGGAGAGTTCGAGGAGGTCACCGGTGGTGAGGGCGCTCCCGGCGTGGTCGGCGAAGCCGCCGGGGCCGAGCCGGCGGACCACCAGCCGCAGCCGGTCGGGGGCGTCGGGCGGCGGGCAGAGCGAGTAGCTGCGGCGCAGCTCGGCGCCGTCCGGCGCGCGGTGGCGGACCACCACGTGCTGGCCCGGGCGGTAGCGCAGGGCGGTGCCGCCGGGGCCGTCCGGCGGGTCCAGCCGGATCGCGACCGCGTCGTCGGTGAGCCGGTCGACGCCGGCGACCCGGAGGCGGTGCCAGCCGGGCTGGCGGGCGGCGGTCGGCGGGGAAGGGGACATGATGCTCCGTCGGAGGGCGTCGGGATGAACCGGCCGTCGGCGGCCCGGCCCCCGGCGGGGCACGGGCGCGCGACGGGGCCGGTGGCGGTGGGGCCGGGCGGCGGCGGGCCGGCGTCGGTGGCGGGTGCCGCGGTCAGGCCGGTTTGAGGTGGGCGAAGCTCTCCCGGCAGGCGGTGCAGTGCAGCAGCGCCTGACAACGGGTCGCGCCGAACAGGCTCTGCGGCCTGGTGGCGGTGGAGCCGCAGTGCGGACACCGCACCCCGGTGCCGAGGGGCAGGGCGACCGGGCCGGCGGCCGGCCCGGGCGGGACGATCCCGTAGGCGGCGAGCCTGCGGCGCCCCTCCGGGGTGATCGCGTCGGTGCTCCAGGCGGGGGTGAGCTCCTGGCGGACCCGGCCGCCGGGGTGGCCGCCCGCTTCCAGGGCCTCCCGGAGGGCGGCCTCGATGGCGGGCAGGGCCGGGCACCCGAGGTAGGTCGGGGTGTAGACCACCTCGACGGTGCCGTCCGCGGCCCGGCCGACGGCACGGATCACCCCGAGGTCGGCGAGGGTGAGCATCGGCAGTTCCGGGTCGGGCACGTCGGCGATCCGCGCCCGGACGGCGTCGAGGCCCGGATCGGGACCGGGTCCGGGTCCGGGTCCGGGGTGGGCGGGCGACGCGGGGGCCGGCCGCGCGGACGCGGTCACCAGGTGCCGCCCGGGTACTGGCGGTGGACCGACTGGAGTTCGGCGACCAGGGGTTCGAGCACCTCGGTGTGCAGTCCCGACCGGCCACCGGTCGCGGTCCAGCGCGGGCGCGGCACCGGCAGTCCCGCCTCGGCGAGCACCGCGCCGGTCTCCCGCCGCCACTCCTCGCGCAGCGCCGAGGGCGCGACGGCCAGGCCCGCCGCGGCGAGCCCGGCGACCTCCTCGTCCTCCTCGAACAGCTCCCCCGTGTAGGGCCAGAGTTCTTCGAGGGCGGCGGCCGTCCGCGCCCGGCTCTCCGCGGTACCGCGGCCCAGCCGTACCGTCCAGGCGGCGGCGTGCGTCCGGTGGTACGCGGACTCGGCGGCGGCGCGGGCGGCGATCGCAGCGAGCTCCGGGTCGGTGCTCCCGGCCAGCGCGCGGTACAGCAGCACCGTGTACTGGCTGTGGGCGAGCTGACGGACCACGGCGGCGGCGAAGTCCCGGTCGGGCAGCTCCACCAGCAGGACGTTGCGGAACTCGCGCGCGGTGCGGCGGTAGGCCAGGTGCTCGGCGTCGCGCCCGGTGCCGTCGAGGCGGCCCGCGTGGTCGAGCAGCGCGCGGGCGTGGCCGAGCAGGTCCAGGGCGATGTTGGAGAGCGCGAGGTCCTCCTCGATCGTCGGCGCCCGGGTGATCCAGCTGCAGAGCCGCTGGCAGCGGACCAGGGCGTCGTCGCCGAGGGCCAGCACGTACCGGGCGAGGGCGGGGCCGGCCGGTCCGGTGGCGGATTCGGCCGCGGCGGCCGGGACGGCTGCGGACTCAGTCGTCACGGCCGCCCTCCTCCCGCTCGGCCTCGTCGGTCAGCGCGACGTAGTGCTCGGGGTAGCGGAAGGGCTTGCCCGCCGCGTTGCTGAACAGCGCCGCCTTCTCGCCGGGCCCGGAGGCCCGGACGGCGGCGCTCGGCACCACCCAGAGCGAGATCGGGTCGCCCCTGCGGGCGTACAGGTCGCGGGCGTTGGCGAGGGCCATGTCGGCGTCGGCGCCGTGCACCGAGCCGACGTGCTGGTGGGCGAGGCCGCGGCGCGGGCGCAGGAAGACCTCCCACGCGGTGCGGCCGCCGCCGGGGACGGCCGGGGCGCTCATGCCACCCTCCGTCCGGTGCCGGCGCGGCCGGTGGCCGGCTCCTCGTGCCCGGCGCCCGCGGCACCGGTGCCCTCTTCCCCGGCGGAGGCGGAAGCGGAGGCGGACGCGACGTGGTCGGCGTAGGCGTCCACGGCGTCGCGCACCCAGGCGCCGTCCTCGTGGGCCGCGACCCGGTGGGCCAGCCGGGCCCGGGCGCAGGCCGAGTCGTCGCCGAGGGAGTCGCGGTACAGCTGCCAGTCGATCGGACCGAAGTCGTAGTGCCCGCGCTCCGGGTTCCAGCGGATCCCGGGGTCGGGCAGCGTCACGCCCAGCCGCTCGGCCTGCGGGACGACGTGGTCGACGAAGCGCTGGCGCAGCTCGTCGTTGGTGTGCCGCTTGATGCCCCAGGCGATGGAGCGCCGGGAGACCTCGGCGCCGATCGCGGCGGCGCGGGCGTCGGCCCCGCCGGCGGCGGTGTCCGGCGGGCCGAACATCAGCGCCACGGCCGGCAGCCACCAGCGGTTCACCGCGTCCTGGGCCATCGCGTGCTGCTCGGCGGTCCCGCGGCACAGCGCCCAGAGGGTCTCGTAGCCCTGCCGGACGTGGAACGCCTCCTCCTGGCAGACCCGCAGCATCGCCCGGCCGTACGGGCCGTAGGAGGTGTGCCGCAGCGGCGCCTGGTTGACCACCGCCGCGCCGTCCGTCAGCCAGGCGATCGCCCCGGTGTCGGCCCAGGTCAGCGCCGGGTGGTTGAAGGTCGCGGCGTAGCGCTGGTGGCCCCGGTGCAGGGCGTCCAGCAGGTCGTCGCGGGAGGCCCCGAGGGTCTCCGCGGCGGCGTAGAGGTACAGCCCGTGGCCGGCCTCGTCCTGGACCTTGGCCAGCAGCGCCGCCTTGCGCTGGAGCGAGGGCGCCCGGGTGAGCCAGGCCCCTTCCGGCTGCATGCCGATGATCTCGGAGTGCGCGTGCTGGGCGATCTGGCGCAGCAGCATCGTCCGGTAGCCGACCGGCATCCGGTCGCCCGGTTCGATCCGCTGGTCCGCGGCGATCAGGGCCTCGAACTCCCGCTCCACCGAGCGCTGTTCCCCGTCACCGGGCGGGCGGTCGGCCGCCGGGTCGCCGCCGGTGTCGTGCACGGGCCCTGGACGCACCCGGATCACCTCTCGCTCCCTGTCGCGCGTCGGCACGCGCCGTCCGTCGGCACGCGCGGTCCCGGGTCCCGGGGGGCGTGCCCTCACAGGTAAGGGAGGCACCGGGCCGCGCGGTCCATCCCGGCGGGGCCGGGGCGGGCGCGTGATGCTGATCACAGCGGGGGTACGGGATCGCGGGGCCCCGGGCGGCTCCTCTGTACGGGCAGGAACCCACGGACGGTCCGCGCGACGCGCGCCAGGAGAGGCAGGGCATGAGTACTGTACGCAGGATGCTGGTCGAGGTGACCGGCTTGCAGGAGTTCGCCGACACCGTCGAGGACGGCGCCGATCTCGCGGCCAGCGGCATCGACTCGGGCGACATGGTGCGACTGGTCCTGATGATCGAGCAGCACACCGGCGCCGAGGTCACCGTCGCGGACCTGGAGGGCCTCATCACGATCGCCGACTACGAGCGGTTCGTCGCCGGGCACGGCGGGGCGGCCGGCGGGGACGGGGCGGCGGACGCGGTGGACGCGGGTTCCGGCGCGGGTTCCGGCGCGGGCGGGAACGGCGGCCGGGCCTGATGTGGCTGACCCAGATCCTGGAGCGCAACCGCCAGTGCCACCCCGACCGCAAGGCGCTGGTCGACGAGCGGCGCTCGGTCACCTGGAGCGAGCTGGACGCCCGGACGCTGCGGCTGGCGCACGGCTTCGCCCGGCTCGGCATCGGCCACGGGGACCGGGTGGCGGTGCTGTCGCTGGACCGGATCGAGGTGCTGGAGACGTACTTCGCGCTGGCCCGGCTCGGCGCCCTGTTCGTCCCGCTCAACCACGGACTGACCGGCCCCGAGGTGACCGGCATCGTCGAGCGCACCCGCCCGGTGGCGGTGGTCGGCGAACAGGCGCTGCTCGACCGCCACCCGGACCTGCCGGTGGCGCTGCGGATCGCCGTCGAGGGGCCGGAGTTCACCGCGGCGGCGGACGGCGACGGCACCGGCCCGGCGGAGCTGCCGGAGCTGCCGCCGGTGGCGGACGACGCCCTCGCGGCGATCCTGCACACCTCGGCCACCACCGGCCGGGCCAAGGGCGTCACGGTCGACCACGCCTCGTTCCGGGCGATCGGCCTCGGCTGGCTGGCGCTGGCCCGGCCGGAGGACGGCGTGGTGCTGGTCAACTGCTGCCCGCTGTACCACGGCAGCATGGTGGTGTCGCTGACCTACCTGGCGGCCGGCGGCACCGTGGTGCTGATCCCGGGGTTCAAGCCGCAGACCGCCCTGGCGGCCATCGAGGCGAACCGCGCCACCCACGTGTGGCTGGTCCCGCAGATGCTCCGCTTCCTGCTGCAGGCCGGCTCCCGCCGCGGCACCGACCTCTCCTCGCTGCGGGAGATCCTCTACGGGGCCGCCCCGATGCCCGCCGAGGTGTACGCCGAGGCGGCCCGCGAACTGGGCTGCGGCTTCCGGCAGGTGTACGGGATGACCGAGGTCGGCGGCCCGTTCGTCTCGCTCGGCCCGGAGGACCACCCGCCGGCCGACCGGGTGCCGGACATCATCCCGGCGGGCCGGGTGGTCCCCGGCATGTCCGCCCGGGTCCTGGACGGGCGGGGCGGGGAGGCCGCGCCGGGCGAGATCGGCGAGATCGGCGTCCGCGGCCCCGGGGTGATGCGCGGGTACTGGGAGGACGAGAAGGCCACCGCGGAGATCACCGTCGACGGCTGGACGCTGACCGGCGACCTCGGCCACCTGGACGGCGAGGGCCGGATCCACCTGGTGGACCGGGCCAAGGACCTGATCATCCGGGCCGGGCAGAACGTCTACCCGGCCGAGGTCGAGCGCGCCCTGCGCAGCCACCCGCTGGTGGCGGACGTGGCCGTGGTGGGGGTGCCCGACGAGGACTACGGCGAGGTGCCGCTGGCGTACGTGGTGGCCGACGGCGAGGTCGCGGCGGCCGAGCTGCTGCGCCACGCCGCGCAGTCGCTCGCCCCGTACAAGCGGCCCCGGCGGATCGAGTTCATCGAGCGGGTGCCGCGCAATCCGGCCGGGAAGATCGTCAAGAAGCTGCTGCGCGAGCCGGCCTGACGGTCCGCCCGCCGCGGACCGCTCCCCCGGGCGCCGGCGACGGCCCCGCCGCCCGGTCCCGGGC
>NZ_JBHJRC010000152.1:0-18961 GCF_042261735.1 Kitasatospora sp. NPDC056327
CCGCCCGGGGAGCCCGCCTCAGCGCGAGGCGCGAAGCTCCGGGACCTCGATCTGCTCGGTCTCGTCGTGCGGGGTCAGGTCGACCACCTCCGGGCCGGCCTCCTCGCCGACCTTCGGCAGCAGCCGGGTCGGCGCCTCGGCGGCGTCCGTCCCCGCGCCGGCGGCCGCCGTGCCCGGGCCCTCCGCCGGGCCCGTCTCCGCCGCCAGGAGCCGCTCCTGGACCTGCGCCCGGGCCAGCTCCTGCGCCTGGGCCGCGACCGCCTCGTCCCCGACTACGTCCGCCAGGTCCGCCCGCTCGCCCAGCTCCGCGACGCTGCGCACGGCCGGCGCCGGCGCCGCCGGGCGGCCCGCCGCGCCGGCCCCCCGGCCGAAGAAGCTGAACCCCTGCGGGCGCGGACGCTGCCGCTCGGCCGGCCGCACCGGCTGCGCGGACGGCACGATCTGCCCCGCGGACGCCCCGCCGAGCTGTCCGACCGTCGCCGTCAGCGCCGGCCGGACCGGGGCCGCGGGAGCCGCGGGGGCCTCCGGGGCGGCAGCGGCGGCCGAGGGCGCTACGGGCGCCGTCCCGGGCTCGGGCACCGAGGGCACGGCCGGCGCCGGAACGGCCGGGGCGACCCGTCCGGGGTCCGGCGCGGACACCGTCGCGGGCGCCGTCCGCGCCCGCAGCGCGACCTGGGCGCCCGCCGCCCGCTCCTGCTCGGCGGCGCGCTCCGCGGCCCGCCGGGCCTCCTCCTCGCGCTGCGCCTCCTGCTGGGCCGCCCGGCGCTCCAGCTGCCGCAGCACGGCCCCGGCGCGGACGAACGCGGCCGGCGTGGCCGGGTACCTGGGTCGGCTCGCGGCGAGCGCCCGCTGGGCCGCCTCGGCCTCCTTGAGCGCCTGCTCCGCGACCGACACCGCCCGTTCCTTGAGCAGCCGGGCTATCTCCGTCTCGGCCTTCGCCAGCCGGGACTTCTCGGCGGTCAGCCGCCGGCCGAACCGGGTCGCCCGCTCCTCGGCCACCTCGGCCGCGTACTCGGCCTCGGCGAGCTGCTCCTCGAACCGCTCCTCGGCCCGCAGCCGCTGCGCGACGGAGACCTCGGCCGCCGCCCGGGCGGCCCGGTCGCGCTGGCGCAGCAGGACGGCGAACCCGAGGGTGGCCAGCACCGCGGCGGCACCCACCGAGCGGACCAGCACGGTGTCCTGACTGAAAAGCAGCGCCCCGAGCGCGGCGACGATGAGCACGCCGGCGGCGGTGGGGGGAAAGACCCGGCCGAGGACGGAGGAATGACGGTGGCGTCCGCGAGACATGCCAAGAAACTAGCGTGCGAATTGGGGCCGTGTCAGCCCAGGGTCCGGTTCGGCCCTTGACAGCGCGCCGGTTTTACCGGACGCATCCGGAAAACGGCCCGGGATCACCGCGACCGGTCCGCCCCGGAGGACCCGCTCACGGGGCCGCTCAGCGGTGGGTGGCCGCCGGACCGTGCCCGCCCGGGTCGTCGTGGTTCTCCGGCAGTCGGCAGACGTGCTGCAGCCAGAGCGCGGCCGCGATCACCGCCGCACCGGCCAGCACCGCGAAACCCGCGGTGATCGCCTGGTCCTTGCGGGCCGCCACGTCCAGCTCGCCCAGCAGGTGGATCCCGGCGCCCGCGTAGACCCCGGTGACCACCGCCGAGACCAGCGCGCTGGCCTGGCCGAGCACCACCGCCCGGGCCGCGCCCAGCGGGTCCACCCGCTTCGCGCCGGGCTGCCGCTCGCGGGCCGCCCGCAGCCGCGACCGCAGCGAGAGCGCGGTCGCGAGCAGGATCACCGCCACCGCGGCCAGCACCACCGGCGCCGCGCCCGGTACCGCGGGCAGCGTGTCCAGGGACGACCAGAGCTTGGCGCCGGCCCAGGACAGCGCCGTCGTAGCGGCGGTGATGCCGACCAGCAGACGGAGGCGAAGCAGCTTCACGCGGACGAGGTCCTTTCCCGGGCGAGGGTACGAGGGCGTCAGGCCACCGTACCGGGCCCCGGCCCGGGGGCGTCCTCGGACCGGGGCGGACACCCATGGGTACTCCCGCGGCCCCGCGCGAGTTCCCCGGACCGCGGGAGGGGACCCGCCACCGGGGCCTCCGGGGCTACTCCGGGAGCGTCAGCCGGACGTCCTCGCGCAGCCGGACGCCCTGGGCGTCCGGACCGCCGAGGGCCGCCAGCAGCTCGGCCACCGGCCCGTGCCCGGGCACCTCGGCGTCGGGCTGGGCGTCCAGCCAGGGGGCGAGCACGAAGGCCCGCTCGTGCGAGCGCGGGTGCGGCAGCACCAGCTGCGGGTCCTCGCTGACGACGCCCTCGTAGGCCAGCAGGTCGACGTCCAGGGTGCGCGGGCCCCAGTGGACGGTGCGGACCCGGCCGAAGGCGTCCTCGATCGCGTTGCCCCGCTCCAGCAGGTCGCGCGGCGGCAGCGTGGTGCGGAGCACCACCACCGCGTTGAAGTAGGCGGGCTGGTCCCCGGGGCCGCCCACGGCGTCCGTCTCGTACACGGGGGAGACGGCCTTGATCCTGAGCCCGGGCGTGTCCGCGAGGGCGTCCACGGCCCCCTGGAGGGTGTCCAGGCGGTCGCCGAGGTTGGAGCCGAGGGCGACCACGGCCCAGCGCTGGCCGTGCAGGGTGGTGTCCACCGAGTCCACCCGCTGCTCAAGGTCGAAGGCGCTCGGCGCGGCGGTCGGGTCACTTGCGGTCATCGGACTTCCCCTATGGCTGAGACGGGCCCTGCGGCGGGCACCGGACGAGCGGTGCGGGTCACCCGCGGGTCCGGTGGATGGTCACGGTCACGTCGTCGAACGGCACGGTGATCGGGGCGTCCGGCTTGTGCACGGTCACCTCGACCTCCTCCACCGGCTCGTGCTTCAGGCACTGGTCCGCGATCCGCTGGGCCAGGGTCTCGATCAGCTCGACCGGCTCACCGGCGATGATCGCGGTGACCTCCTCGGCCACGATGCCGTAGTGCGCGGTGCGGGTCAGGTCGTCCGCGGCGGCGGCCGGGCGGGTGTCCAGGTGCAGCACCAGGTCCACCACGAAGGTCTGGCCCTCGGCCCGCTCGCGCTCGAAGACACCGTGGTGGCCGCGGGCACGCAGGCCCCGCAGGGTGACGCGGTCCAGCAAACGAATCACTGCTCCCAGTCGGACGGGCCCCGCCCCGGACAGGCGTCGCGGGCAGGGCGGAGACGGGCGTCGCGCCCGCCGCTGACCTTTTCGAATCTACCCGCGCGCGCCGACAACACCCGACCGTCCTACCCGGCACGAACCGTCGCCACGCGCACCGGAATGGCGATTGACGTGAACGTTCGGTGACCTGCCGGGAATTCCCCGGCCACCGTCGGACGACCTTTCCCCGCGATTTCCGGCCGGAGTCCGGAATCAGTCCTCGTCGTCCTCGTCGGCGCTGGTCAGAACGGGTGAACCGTGGTGCGACCACAGTTTCCACCCGGCCGGGGTGCGGCGGAAGAGATTGGTCGACACGACCTTTCCGCCGACCAGCGGCCCGAGCTCGCCCTCCTCCTCGGCCTCGCCGCCGGAAAGGATGTTCTCCGTGCACGTGACAAGGGCCACATCGCCGTGCACCTCCGCCTCCTCGTCCGTGAGGATGAACTGGATGTACTCGGTGTTCGCCATGATCAGCATGTACGACCGGGTCACCTGTGCCCGTCCGCGCAGCACCGGCCAGCCCGGATGGACACAGACCACGCCGCCCTTGTCGTCCGCCTCGTCGGCGCCCAGCCAGGCGTCCTCGACCGCCGCGAGGTCACCGTTCTCCAGCGCCTCGTAGAGCGCGCGGTTGGCCTCCAGGGCCGCCTCGCGGTCCGCTCCGCCGGCCCGCCGGCCCGCCGTCTCCCCGCTCAACCTGCCGTCACCCGCCATGACCCTCCCGTCATCGCCACGTGCCTACCCCTGCCGGGCCGCGCGCTGCCAGGCCGCGACCACCCGGACGGCGTCCGCCGTGCCGGCCACGTCGTGCACCCGCACCGCCCAGGCGCCGGCCCGTGCGGACAGCACCGAGACCGCGGCGGTCGCGTCGTCCCGCTCCCGGGCCGGGCGCAGTTCCCCGGTTTCCGGGTCGGCGAGCAGCGTACCCAGGAACCGCTTGCGCGATGCGGCCACCAGGACGGGGCGGCCGAGCGCGGTGAGCGCGTCGAGCCGGCCGAGCAGCGCCCAGTTGTGCCCGGAGGTCTTGGCGAAGCCCAGGCCCGGGTCCAGGATCAGCTGTTCCTCCTTGACCCCGGCGGCCAGCAGCGCGTCCACCCGGGCGGAGAGCTCGCCGACCACGTCGGCGACCACGTCGTCGTAGACCGCCAGCCGGTCCATGTCCGCGGACTGCCCGCGCCAGTGCATCACCACGAACGGCGCGCCGGTCGCGGCCACCACCCGGGCCATCGCCGGGTCGGCCAGCCCGCCGGAGACGTCGTTGACGACCAGCGCGCCCGCCTCGACGGCCCGCTCGGCCACCGAGGCCCGCATGGTGTCGACCGAGACCGCCACCCCGGCGGCGGCCAGTTCGCGCACCACCGGGACGACCCGGCGCAGCTCCTCCTCCTCGGGGACGCGCTGCGAGCCGGGGCGGGTGGACTCGCCGCCGACGTCGACCAGGTCCGCTCCCCGGGCGCGCAGCGCGAGCCCGTGGGCGACCGCCCGGGCGGGGTCGTGCCAGAGCCCGCCGTCCGAGAAGGAGTCGGGGGTCACGTTGACCACGCCCATGACGGCGCAGCGGTCGAGCCGCGGAAGTCCGGGCGGCAGCGAGAAGGGCGCCGAATTGCTCATAACCCCATTATCTGGCTGTCGGCGTCCGGCCTCCCCGCAGCCGGCCCCCCGACGCCGCCGGCCCCGTCGGGAAGCGTCCTCGACGGGGCCGGCCGGCCTGCTCGCACCGGGGCTCAGGCGGCCTCGGTGACCTCCGGCCGGGCGCCCGGCAGCAGGCCCTGGCGCTGCGGCCGGCGGCCGAACCGGGGCATGCCGAGCGTGATGAAGGCCTCCGCCTGCATCGCGGCGAAGCCGATCCGGGGCAGGTCCCGGGTGTTCGGGAAGACCAGGAACCGCGGCTCCCACTCCGGCTGGAACTTCGCGTTGAACTTGTACAGCGACTCGATCTGGAACCAGCGCGAGAGGAACACCAGCAGCCCGCGCCAGGCGCGCAGCACCGGCCCGGCGCCGATCCGCTCGCCGCGCGCGAGCGCGGAGCGGAACATCGCGAAGTTCAGCGACACCCGGCGCACGCCCATCGCCGGCACGGCCTGCAGGGCGGCGACGATCAGGAGCTCGTTCAGACCCGGGTCGGCCGCCCGGTCGCGGCGCATCAGCTCCAGCGAGATGCCGTCCGCGCCCCAGGGCACGAAGTGCAGCACGGCCTTGAGGTCGTCGTCGGCCTCGCCCTCCTCGGGCGCCTTGTGGGCGGTGACCACCACGCAGTCGTCGTCGCCCGGGTCGCCGAACCGGCCGAGCGCCATCGAGAAGCCGCGCTCCGTGTCGGTGCCGCGCCAGCGGGCCGCCGCGTCGGCGATCCGCTGCTTCTCCTCCAGGGTCAGCTCGGCGACCCGGCGGACCCGGCAGGAGTAGCCGTTGCGCTCGATCCGCTTCACCATCTGGCGGACGTTGCGCATGGCCCGCCCGGAGAGCGAGAAGGTCGCGGTGTCGACGATCGCCTCGTCGCCCAGCTCCAGCGCGTCCAGACCCGCCTCCCGGGTCCAGACCTCGCCGCCGACCTCGCTGCAGCCCATCACGGCCGGCACCCAGGCGTGCTCCCGGGCCTCGGCCATGAACACCTTGATCGCGCCCGGCCAGGCCTCGACGTCACCGACCGGGTCGCCCGAGGCGAGCATGACGCCGGAGACCACCCGGTAGGAGATCGCCGCCTTGCCGGTGGGCGAGAACAGCACGCTCTTGTCCCGGCGCAGCGCGAAGTAGCCGAGCGAGTCCCGCTCGCCGTGCCGGGCCAGCAGGGCCCGGACCTTCTCCTCGTCCTCGGCGGTCAGCTCCGGCTTCGGCTTCTCCGGCCGCAGCGCGAGGTAGGTGGTGGTGAAGGCGGTGATCAGGCCCATCGCGCCGAGCAGGTAGCCGACCAGGTCCTCGATGCGGTCCGAGTTGTAGTGCACCGGACCCTCGAAGCCGAACAGCCCGTAGACCACGTGCTCCAGCCGCTCGTACAGGCCGGGGTGACCCAGCTCGTACTTGGTCCGGGTGCTGACGATCAGCAGACCGAGCAGGACGCCGACCGTCCCCAGCACGACCAGGTTGACCACCGCGCGCAGGCGGGTGCGCGGGTCGGCCTTGGCGTAGAACTCGCGCCGGTGGATCAGCATGACCACGAACAGCACCAGCGAGACGACCGCCGGGCCCAGCTGGTGCCAGCGCAGCAGGTGCAGCGCCGCGCCGACCGGCAGCAGCACGCAGACCGCGCGCCAGGCGCGCCGTTTGCGCCGGCGCAGGGCGTGCGCGAGCAGGACCAGCAGCAGGCCGACCATCAGGGTGCCCGCCGCGGCGAGCGTGGTCGTGCCGCCGGGCAGCTGTCCGGCGAAGGTGTGCACCCGGGTGTGCCGGAGCCTGGGGAACACCGCGCTGGCGATGTCCACCAGCCCGATCAGCAGACAGGCGTAGCCGACCGCGCCGGGGAGCCAGGCCCTCGGGACGGCAGCCGCTTGGGTACGAAGCGTCTGCAGGCCGCGACGGCGCGGCGGCTGCTCGGGGGGCGGCTCAACGGACACGGGAACGCTCATGGGGGTTCAGCGTAGAGGCTGTCACGAGGTGTCCGGCCACTCCGGGGTGGGAGCCGTGATGGACCTTCATGCCTTTTCCTTCATCAGGCAATACGCACACCAAGGAACCGGCAACGGAGGGTAAACCGGTGCCCTGAGGGCACTGCGAATTGAGCCGAGGGGTGGGTGCCGGAGCCCCACGCCGCGTGGCGCGACCGACGCCCGCGTACGGGCTACGTACGGTGGACGCCGCATTTTAGGGCGCCGGTTGCGTGTGAGCGCCGTCGGCCCCCCGGGCCCTCCGGGCGTCCGGACAGCCTAGCCGCGGTGGCCCGGACTGACGCACCGCCAGACGATGAAGCCTGCCCCGACAGTGTCCCACCGGAAGGCCGACGGTATGGAACTGACCAGCGACGCACTGATGAACTCGCTGCTTGCCCTGGGTTCGGCGGCGCTCGCCGCGACCCTGTGGATCTGGCCCCGGCTGGCGCGGCAGCGCCCCTTGCCGGTGCTCGGACGGGTGGGTCTGCTGACGGTCACTCAGGCGTCGGTGCTGGCGGTCCTGGCCCTCAGCGTCAACAACTCGTTCGGCTTCTACACCTCGTGGGACGACCTGCTGAGCCCCGGCGGTACCAAGCTCTCGCTCGCCGGCAACCAGACCCACCGGGGCGACGCGACGGCCGGCGACGCCCTGCTCCGGCCGACCGACGAGGGCGGCATGGAGACCGTCGGCGACCTGCCCAAGGGGGATCCCGAGGAGGTGGGCCGGGTGGAGTCGGTCCGGATCACCGGCAAGGAGAGCGGACTGTCCGACCAGCTGTTCGTCTACCTGCCGCCGGAGTACTTCGACCCCAGGCTCGGTCTGACCCGCTTCCCGGTCCTCCTGGCCGTCGCCGGCTTCCCCGGGACCACACTCAATCTGATGAAGGACCTGCCGGTCATCCAGACCGCCGCCGAGCTCCAGCGCACCGGGAAGATGCAGCCGGCCATCGTGGTCCTGGCCCGCCCGAGCGTCGCCGCGCCGCGCAACACCGAGTGCGTGGACGTCACGGGCGGTCCGCGCACCGAGACCTGGTTCACCAAGGACGTCCCGGAGGCGCTGCGCTCCGCCTACCGGACCGGCCGCTCCCCCGCCTCCTGGGGCGTCTTCGGCTACTCGACCGGCGGCAGCTGCGCGCTGCGGCTGGCGATGCGCTCCCCCACCGTGTTCGCCACCGCGGGCGGTCTGCACGCCGACTTCAAGGTCAACGAGGACCAGTTCACCGGCGGCAGCCTGTTCGGCGGGGACCGGGCGCTGGCCGAGCAGAGCGACCTCACCTGGCGGCTGCAGAACCTGCCCGCCCCACCGCTGTCGATGCTGGTGGTCTCCACCCGCAAGGAGGGCGACTACCCGCAGACCGTCCAGTTCGTCGAGCTGGCCCAGCAGGTCTCGGCCGCCAACCCGCAGTTCCAGGTGGAGTCGCTGTACCTGGACGACGGCGGGCACAACTTCGAGAGCTGGGTGCGCGAGCTGCCGGCCTCGCTGGAGTGGCTGGGACACCACCTCGGCTAGCCGGCGCACCCGGGAGGACCGTAGGACACCTGAGTGATTACCGGCCGGTCGGGCAGAGCACCGGCCGCCGCGGGGGGACGTATCGCGACCGCTCCGGCCGAACCACGGCCGGCGCCGCCCCGGATCCGGGCAGGAGGCCCCATGCTCAGCACCCGATCGCTCTTCGACGAGATCTACCGGAACGACGAGGCCTACCAACTGTTCTGCAGCATCGCCGCGGGCGGCGAGGACCAGGGCGGCTGGGAGAACGAGCGGATCACCGAGCTGACCCGCGACCCGGTGCTCGCCCCGAAGGTCGCCCGGCACGGCGCCGACGAGCGCAAGCACGGCCGGATCTTCACCCAGCTGCTCCACAAGCGCGGCCTGCCGAAGGTCGACGTCCCCGCCGAGGCCGACTACTGCATGCTGCTGGAGCGCCAGGGCGTCGGCCTGGCCCACGAGCGGCTGACCTCCGGCGTCCCGCTGACCGAGCGCGAGATCATCACCTACCTGGCGCACAGCCGGGTCACCGAGCAGCGCGCGGCCGAGCAGATGCGCCAGCTCGTCAAGGTGTACGCGGACAACCCCGACCTCGGCCGGGCGATGCGGATGATCTCCGCCGACGAGGACAACCACCTCGCCTACTGCCACGAGGAGCTGCTGCGGCTGGCCGCCGAGGGGCACGGGCCGTACATCCGGCACGTCCTGGAGACCAGCGCGCGCGGCGAGATCCGCACCCACCGGGACGTCGGCCTCGCGGTGACGTCCCGGATGGCCCGGATCCTCGGCTGGCCGCGCTGGCAGCTGGCCGTGGTCGTGGCCGGCGTGCACGCGCTCTACCTGTACGACCTGCTGTACGGCTGGCGGCGGATGGTGCGGCTGCGGATGCCCGCGCGCCGCAACGCACTGGGCACCCCCGCCCCGCCGCACGCCGAGCCGGAGCCGGAGCCGATCTGAGCGGCTCCGGCCCGGACGGCCCTACGGGCCCCGCGACCCGGTCAGCGCCCGATGATGAGGCTCATCGCCTCGGCCCGGGTGGCCGGGTCGCGCAGCTGCCCGCGCACGCAGGAGGTGATGGTCTTGGCGCCCGGCTTGCGGATGCCGCGCATCGACATGCACATGTGCTCGCACTCGACCACGACGATCGCCCCGCGCGGCTCCAGGATCCGCATCAGCGCGTCGGCGACCTGGCTGGTCAGGCGCTCCTGCACCTGCGGCCGGCGGGCGTAGACGTCGACCAGCCGGGCGAGCTTGGACAGGCCGGTGATCTTGCCGCTGGTGGACGGGATGTACCCGACGTGCGCGACGCCCCGGAACGGCACCAGGTGGTGCTCGCAGACGGAGGTCAGCTCGATGTCCTTGACCAGCACCATCTCGTCGTGGCCGAGGTCGAAGGTGGTGGTCAGGACGTCCTCGGGCTCCTGCCAGAGACCCGCGA
Organism: Kitasatospora sp. NPDC056327; assembly: GCF_042261735.1. Taxonomy (NCBI): domain Bacteria; kingdom Bacillati; phylum Actinomycetota; class Actinomycetes; order Kitasatosporales; family Streptomycetaceae; genus Kitasatospora; species Kitasatospora sp. NPDC056327. The sequence goes on from NZ_JBHJRC010000152.1 coordinate 9,668, forward strand.
ATATCTCCTTGTAGGCCCGTGCCACCCGGGCCGGGGTCTCCAGCAGGCCCTCGCGGTCCGGGTCCTCCCCCACGGCCAGGAGCAGCTCGCGGATGGCGTTCTCGGCCCGCTTCTGGTCGAAGGTGCCGACGGCGGGCGGACCGTCGAGCGTCACCGGGTCGATCATGCGGGCCTCGCTAACTGGTTGACGAACATGGGTTGAACAGCACGGATGCCGCGCCTCCAGGGTACAAACCCCGGTGACGCGGCATCCATTCCGTCGGGTGCCCGGGCCGGTCAGCCCTCGCTGGGCGGGTCGACCGGCAGCGGCGGGAGCTTCACCACGTCGGCCGGACCGGCCTCGGCGGTGGCGGCGGCACCGTTGGTGAGCGCCAGCTCCTTGGGCGACTGCACCGGCGGGCGGGTGGACGGCGTCCGGCGGGCGGAACCGGTCCACGCCGGGCGGGCCGGGCGCTTGACGATGGGGGCGAAGATCTCGGCGATCTGCTCCTTGTTGAGGGTCTCCTTCTCCAGGAGCTCCAGGACCAGGTTGTCGAGCACGTCGCGGTTCTCGACCAGGATCTCCCAGGCCTCGTTGTGCGCGTTCTCGATGAGCTTCTTGACCTCTTCGTCGACCAGCCCGGCGACCTCCTCGGAGTAGTCGCGCTGGTGACCCATCTCGCGGCCCAGGAACGGCTCGGAGCTGTCGCTGCCGAACTTGATCGCACCGAGGCGCTCGGTCATGCCGTACTGGGTGACCATGGCCCGCGCCGTGGCGGTGGCCTTCTCGATGTCGTTCGAGGCACCGGTGGTCGGGTCGTGGAAGACCAGCTCCTCCGCCGCGCGCCCGCCCAGCATGTAGGCCAGCTGGTCGAGCATCTCGTTGCGGGTGGTGGAGTACTTGTCCTCGTCCGGCAGCACCATGGTGTAGCCGAGGGCCCGGCCGCGGGACAGGATGGTGATCTTGTGCACCGGGTCCGCGTTCGGGGAGGCCGCCGCGACCAGGGCGTGACCGCCCTCGTGGTACGCGGTGATCTTCTTCTCCTTGTCGGACATGATCCGGGTCCGCTTCTGCGGACCGGCCACGACCCGGTCGATCGCCTCGTCCAGGATGCCGTTGTCGATCAGCTTCTTGTCCGAGCGGGCGGTCAGCAGGGCCGCCTCGTTCAGGACGTTCGACAGGTCGGCACCGGTGAAGCCGGGGGTGCGCTTGGCGACGGCCGAGAGGTCGACGTCGGGCGCGATCGGCTTGCCCTTCTGGTGCACCTTGAGGATGTCCAGACGGCCCTGGAGGTCGGGACGCTCGACCGCGATCTGGCGGTCGAAACGGCCCGGGCGCAGCAGCGCCGGGTCCAGGATGTCCGGGCGGTTGGTGGCCGCGATCAGGATGACGCCGCCCTTGACGTCGAAGCCGTCCATCTCGACCAGCAGCTGGTTGAGGGTCTGCTCGCGCTCGTCGTGGCCGCCGCCGAGGCCCGCGCCGCGGTGCCGGCCGACGGCGTCGATCTCGTCGACGAAGACGATCGCCGGGGCGTTCGCCTTGGCCTGCTCGAAGAGGTCGCGGACGCGGCTGGCGCCGACGCCGACGAACATCTCGACGAAGTCCGAACCGGAGATCGAGTAGAACGGCACCCCGGCCTCGCCCGCGACGGCGCGCGCCAGCAGGGTCTTGCCGGTACCGGGCGGGCCGTAGAGCAGCACGCCCTTCGGGATCTTGGCGCCGACGGCCTGGAACTTGGCCGGCTCCTGCAGGAACTCCTTGATCTCGTGGAGCTCCTCGACCGCCTCGTCCGCGCCCGCGACGTCGGAGAAGGTGGTCTTCGGGGTGTCCTTGGTGAGCAGCTTCGCCTTGGACTTGCCGAACTGCATGACGCGCGAGCCGCCGCCCTGCATCTGGTTCATCAGGAACAGGAAGACCAGCACGATGATCACAATGGGCAGCATCGACAGCAGCAGGCTGACGAGGGTGCTCTGCTTCTCCGGGCTGATGGTGTAGCCCTCGGAGAGCGTGCTCTGGTCGTTGTCGTTGATCTGCGCCTGCAGCTTGTCGGCGATCGAGACACCCTGATCGCCGATGTACGAGGCCTGGAACTTGCTGCCGGACTGCGCCTTGCCGCTGCTCACGGCGGGCAGCTTGGCGCCGTCCTTCAGCTGGATCTTGATCGTGTTCGAGTCACCCGTGGTGATCTGCGCCGACTTGACCTGCTTCGCGTCGATCGCTGCGACGACCTGCCCGGTGTCCACCGTCTTGTAGCCGTTCGAATCCGAAACGACCTGCATCAGCACGATGACGGCGAGGACGGCCAGCACGATCCACATGATCGGCGCACGGAAGTATCGCTTGACGTCCATCCATGCGGGGCGTTGCCGCCCCGTCCCTCCTGCCACTCAACGGCGCCGCGGGGCTGTGGGCCGCCGGCGCATTCGGTAGATGCTCATGTGAAGAGCGGTTTTATTGGACCGTACCGCAGTGCGGCCCCCACGTGGCGGGAGCACGGCGGTACGAGGTTCTTCTATGGTCCCCCCGAACCAACGGGCGGGAACGGGCTCGTGTTCCCGCCCGTCGTCCGAACGGATCCTCAGCCGCCGTACACGTGCGGGGCGAGGGTGCCGATGAACGGCAGGTTGCGCAGCTTCTCCGCGTAGTCGAGGCCGTAGCCGACGACGAACTCGTTGGGGATGTCGAAGCCCACGTACTTGACGTCGATCTCGACCTTGGCCGCGTCCGGCTTGCGCAGCAGGGCACAGACCTCCAGGGAGGCCGGGCCGCGCGAGCCCAGGTTGCCGAGCAGCCAGGACAGGGTCAGGCCGGAGTCGATGATGTCCTCGACGATCAGCACGTCGCGGCCGGCGATGTCGGTGTCGAGGTCCTTCAGGATCCGCACCACGCCGGAGGACTTGGTGCCCATCCCGTAGGAGGAGACGGCCATCCAGTCCATGGTCACCTGCGAGTGCAGGGCCCGGGCCAGGTCGGCCATGACCATGACGGCCCCCTTGAGGACGCCGACGATCAGCAGGTCCTTGCCTGCGTAGTCCCGGTCGATGCGCTCGGCCAGCTCCAGGAGCTTGGCGTCGATCTCGTCCTTGCTGATGAGCACCTTCGCGAGGTCAGCGCCCATGTCGTTCTGGTCCACCGGGGATACGTCCTCAAACGTGTCGGGGTCTGGATGGCCGGCGGCCGGCTCCCCCGGGGCATGCCCGCCCGTCAGTCGCCCTGTCGCCGAAAGACCAGCGTGCCACACCGCCGGGTCGCTTCGACGCCCCCGGGTAGGTGCAGCGGCCCCTGGCCGCGCCATCCGGTGACCAGCAGGTCGATCGTCTCCAGGTGCCGGGCGAACAGGTCCCCGGCCGGGCAGCCCGCCCGCAGGGCGGCCCGGCGCAGCACCCGGCGGCGGACGGCGGAGGGCAGTTCGGCCAGCTTCCCGGCGTCCAGGGTGCCCTCGCCGGCCCGGATGTCCCGCTCGGCCAGCGCGGCCCACTGGTCGAGCGCGTCGGCGTCGTCGCGGAACAGCCGGGCGGTGCGGGCGAGCGCCTCGACCACGCCGCCGCCCAGGTGCTTCTCCAGCACCGGCAGCACCTCGTGGCGGACCCGGGAGCGGGTGTAGGCCGGGTCGCAGTTGTGCGGGTCGTCCCAGACCTGGATCGCCTGGGCGGAGCAGGCCTGCCGGGTGGCGGCCCGGTCCAGCTCCAGCAGCGGGCGGCGGTAGCGGCCCTTCTGGGCGGGCATGCCGGCCAGCGAGCGGGCCCCCGAGCCGCGGGCCAGGCCCAGCAGGACGGTCTCGGCCTGGTCGTCGCGGGTGTGGCCGAGCAGGACGGCGACCGCGCCGTGCCGCTCGGCGGCCTCGTCCAGCGCGGCGTAGCGGGCGTCCCGGGCGGCGGCCTCGGGACCGCCGGCGCGGCCGACCCGGACGGCGACGGCCTCGACCGGGTCCAGCCCGAGTTCGCTCAGCCGCCCGGCGACCTGGGCGGCGCGCTCGGCGGAGCCCTGCTGCAGGCCGTGGTCGACGGTCACGGCGCCGACCCGCAGGCCGATCTTGGGGGCCTCGAAGGCGGTCGCGATGGCGAGCGCCATGGAGTCCGCGCCACCGCTGACGGCGACCAGGACCAGCGGGGAGCCGGGCGCGGCGGGGGTGCGGGGCAGCCCGGAGGGGTGGCGGTGGGCGTTGCCGATCAGCGTGGTGCCGACGGCCGCGGGCAGCGCGGCGGCGGCCAGCGGCGCGCCCCCGGTGCGGTCGCGCGGCTCGCGGACGGGCGCGCGGAAGGTGGAGCCGGCCTCGGCGGCGAGGTCGGTGAGGGTGCGGCGTACGGCCAGGCGTATCGCGGCGACGGCGGGGTGTGGGCCCACGGCGACGACTCCTCGGCGGAGGGGGGACAGGACGGCGGTGGGCGCGGCGGGGACCGCGCATCCGTGAGCACGGTGTTACCGCGCGCTCACAGATGGTGGCAGAAAGGAGGCACCCGCTACGCCACCCGCGCCACCGGTACGACCACCGTCCCACGTTCGGGTGAATGAAGAAACGTATCTGCACCCGCCATGTGCACGACTGGACCACTCGTACGAACGGCTTCGGCCACCCTTCCCCCGACCGGCCCCGCGCGGCCCCCGGCCCCGGCCGCCCCCGGGCTACCGCGCGACGCGGGCGACCCAGGCGGCCGGGTCGTGGATCTCCTCCTTGGTCGGCAGGGTGTTCGGCGAGGTCCAGACCCGGTTGAAGCCCTCCATGCCGACCCGCTCGACCACGCCGCGGACGAAGACCGCGCCGTCCTGGTACTGGCGCAGCTTGGCGTCCATCCCGAGCAGCCGGCGCAGCACCAGGTCGAGCCGGTTGGCACCGCGGTCCCGGCGCTGCTGGAACTTCTCCCGGATCTCGGCGACGCTCGGCACCACGGCCGGGCCCACGCCGTCCATCACCACGTCGGCGTGGCCCTCCAGCAGGGACATCACCGCGGTCAGCCGGCCGAGGATCTCCCGCTGGGCGGGCGACTGGACGGCCTCCAGCAGGCCGGCCGACGGGGCGTTGTCGCCCCGGCCGCCGCCCAGGCCGGGGAGGCCGGCGCCGAGCGAGCCGGCGGCGTCCCGCAGCCGCTCCAGCAGCGCGCCCGGGTCGACGTCCGTCTCGGCGAGGAAGGACTGCACCTCGGACTGGATGTGGTCGCGCAGCCAGGGCACCGCGGTGAACTGGGTGCGGTGGGTCTCCTCGTGCAGACAGACCCAGAGCCGGAAGTCGGCCGGGTCGACGTCCAGCTCCCGCTCCACGTGCACGATGTTCGGCGCGACCAGCAGCAGCCGGCCGGGGCCGGGGCCCTCGGGGCCGAGGCGCGGCTTGTCGAACAGCGCGGCCGGGCTGTCCGGCGCCTCCAGCGAGGGCTCCGCCGGGGCGAAGGTCTCGTACTGGCCGAGCACCTTGGTGGACAGGAACGCCAGCAGCGCGCCCACCTCGATGCCGGTGGCCTTCTCCCCCACGGCGCCGAACACCGCGGAGGCCGAACCGCCGCCCCGGCGCGCCTGGAGCTTGTCCACGAGCGGCTGCACGACGGTGCGGAAGCCCGCCACGTTGGCCCGCACCCAGCCGGGCCGGTCCACGATCAGCACCGGGGTCGCGGCCGCATCGGCCAGGCTGCTGGAGCGCATGCCGGTGAACTCCCGGACGTGCTCCTCGGCCGCCAGGGCGTGCCGGCGCAGTTCGGCGACCACCGCGGCCGCCTCGGCCCGGCTCACCTCCGGCCCCGGTCGCACCAGCCTGGTCGCGGTCGCGACCGCGAGATTCCAGTCGACCATGTCGGCCCCGCCGCTCGCGCTCGTCATGCCCTCACCGTACGTGTTCCCGCCCGCCGGGGGGAGCCGGAAGGGCCGGTCAATGGCCGCCCGGCGACCGGCCGGTGGCCGTCGGGCACCGCGCCGGGCGGGCGGGCCCGGGTCCGCGGCCCGAGCGGGGCCGCCCGGTCCCGCGGGCGGGACGTACCCGCACCGGCGGCGGGACGCGCGACGGCCGGGTTCGCCCCGGGGCACGCCCTAGCGGCAGCCGCAGGCCGCCAGGCGGGCCACCACCCGGTCCATCGCCGCGCGGGCGGTGTCGGCGGGGGCGGTGGTCCGGGTCATCAGGGCGAAGGTGAGCAGCCGGCCGTCGGCGTCCACCACGGTGCCCGCCAGGGTGTTGACGCCGCTCAGGCTGCCGGTCTTGGCGCGGACCAGCCCGGCGGCCTCGGCCGCCCCGGAGTTGGCGCCGAAGCGCTTGCCGAGGGTGCCGGTGAACCCGGCGATCGGCAGGCCGGTCAGCACCGGGCGCAGCGCCGGGTGCTGGGCGGAGGCGGCCAGCCCGAGCAGGCCGACCAGCGCGACCGGCGGGACGGCGTTGTTCGGGTGCAGCCCGCTGCCGTCGTTGAGCACCACGCCGGTGGTCGACACGCCGAGCCGGCCGATCTCCCGGGTGACGGCGGTGGCCGCGCCCTCGAAGCTGGCCGGCTGGTGGGCGGCGATGGCGGCCTGACGGGCGATCGCCTCGGACAGGGTGTTGTCGGAGGTGGTCAGCAGCCGCTCGACCAGCCGGGCCACGGTGGGCGAGTCCACCCGGCCGAGCACCGGGGCGTCGGCGGGGGCCGGCGCGGCGGCGGGCTTCGGCCTGGCCTGGACGGTGATGCCCTCGGCCCTGAGCAGGGCGGCGAAGGCCTCGGCGGCGTGCCCGGCCGGATCGGCGACGCGGGCGGGCGCGTCCTCGCGGCTCCTCGGGTCGGCCTTCCCCTCGTCCACCATCAGCGGCGTCACCGCGGCGATGTTCTCGCCGTCGTGGTTCCTGTGCAGCAGCGCGCCGGTGTAGAGCGAGACGTCGTAGTCGAGCGCGACCGCGGTGGTGCCCGCGGTCCGCAGGGCGGCGGCGGTCTGCCGGGCCAGCGCGTCCAGCGAGGCGGGGGCGGTGTCCGGGTCGGCCGGGACGCCGCCGATCAGCACCTGGTCGGCGGGGAGCGCGGTCAGCGTCGGATCGCCACCACCCACGAGAGTGATCCCGCCGGTGGCCGCGCTCTTGACGACCCGGGTGCTCAGCCGGGTGTCGCCGGGGATGAGCGACAGGGCGGCGACCGCGGTGGCCAGCTTGGTGGTGGACGCCGGGGTGGCGGCGGTGTTCTCCTCGCTGCCGTAGAGCAGCCGGCCGTCGGCGGCGTCCGCGACGGCGAGGCCGACGGTGCCGAGGTTCCGGTCGGCGAGGACGGTGGCGAGCGCCTGCTGGAGCCCCTGGGCGGTGGGCAGGCCGGTGCCGGGGCCCGCCTCGACGGCGGCCAGCACCGCGCCGGCGGGGGCCGGACGGGCGGAACCGGCGGGAGCGGCGGGAGCGGCGGGAGCGGTGGAACCGGTGGCCGTGGAACCGGTGCCGGGGGGACGGGTGCCGGTGGAGCCGGACGCGGGCGGTACGGCGGCCGTGGTGCCGGAGGACGGGTGGGGCGACCCGCTGTGCCGGTTCCCCGGACCGGTGCTGTTCCGGTCGTCCCTGTCGTGCTTCTCCCCGCCTTCGCCCCGGTCGCCCCCGGAGCCGTGGCCCCGGTCCTCGTCGCCCTGGGCGTTCCCGGTGGGGCGGCCGCCCGGCGAGGCCGATCCGGTGGGCGTCGCGGACGGCTGCGCGTACGCACCACCCCCGCCGAGCACCACCCCCGCGACCAGCAGCGCCGCTCCGAACAGCCCGGCGGCCGTCCCCCCGGACCCGCGTCCCGACCCAGCCCCTGCTCGCACCGACCCGGCCCCTTTCCTGAGCACTCACTCCCGTAGGAGACACTTGGATTCTGTCAGTCCCTACCTTGGAGGAACCGTTGGAGTTCGACGTCCTTATCGAAATCCCGAAGGGCTCTCGTAACAAGTACGAGGTCGACCACGAGACCGGCCGTCTGCGGCTCGACCGGATGCTCTTCACCTCGACCCGCTACCCGGCCGACTACGGCTACGTCGAGGGCACCCTGGCGGACGACGGTGACCCGCTGGACGCCCTGGTCATCCTGGACGAGCCGACCTTCCCCGGTTGCCTGATCAAGTGCCGTGTCATCGGCATGTTCAAGATGACGGACGAGGCCGGCGGCGACGACAAGCTGCTCTGCGTCCCGGCGACGGACCCGCGCTGGGAGCACCTGCAGGACATCCACCACGTGTCGGAGTTCGACCGCCTGGAGATCCAGCACTTCTTCGAGGTCTACAAGGACCTTGAGCCCGGCAAGTCCGTCGAGGGTGCCAACTGGGTCGGCCGCACCGAGGCCGAGGCCGAGGTCACCGCGTCGATCAAGCGCCTGGCGGAGCAGGGCGGTCACTGAGCCGTCCTGACCGTCCCGTGCGTCCGGTGGTCCGTCCGCCGGGACGCACGGAGGTGGGTCGAGGCAGTCGGAGGCCGGGGTTCGCGGAGTTCTTCCGCGGGCCCCGGCCTTCGCCGTTCCCCGGGCGCCCCCGTTTTTCCCGACACCCTGTCGGCATGATGCCGGATTAGGTTAGGCTAACCAAAACAATCGGGGGCGTACTCGATCACTGGAGGCCCGCATGTCGATACCCGAGCAGCCCGTCGTCCCGTTCTCCACCGTGCTGCGCACCGCGAGCAGCGCCGAGCACGAGGCCGCGGAACAGTCCTCGTTCATGAGCCGACTGCTCGGCGGGCACCTGGGGATCGAGGCCTACGCCGATCTCACCGGCCAGCTCTGGTTCGTCTACCGGGCCCTGGAGGAGCGGGCGCAGGAGCTGGCGGCGCACCCCGTGGCCGGTCCCTTCGTCGACCCGGCGGTCCTGCGGACCGAGGCCATCGAGCGCGACCTGGCCCACCTGCGCGGTCCGGACTGGCGCGAAGGACTGACCCCGCTGCCCGCGACCGCCGCCTACGTCGCCCGGCTGGAGGAGCTCGTCGACCAGTGGCCCGCCGGCTACGTCGCGCACCACTACACGCGCTACCTGGGTGACCTGTCGGGCGGTCAGATCATCCGCGGCATCGCCGAGAAGACCTGGGGCTTCGAGCGCAAGGGCGACGGCGTGCGGTTCTACGTCTTCGAGAACGTGGACAACCCGGCCGCCTACAAGCGGGACTACCGGGCCAGGCTGGACGCCGCCGGGCTCGCCATGGACGAGGTCGAGCGCCGCCGGGTGGTCGAGGAGTGCAAGCGCGCCTTCCAGCTCAACGGCGCCCTCTTCCGGGACCTGGACACCCGGTACCCGCTGAGCGCATAAACGTTTCTCCACGCGGCACGACGGCGCGGCCCCGGTCGCGCAGGCGGTGGGCGAGGCGGCCGATGCCCCGGTCCAGGGCGCCGGTGGCGAAGACCACCGTGATGAACGCGCCGATGGCGAGGACGAAGAGG